>DASVMV010000105.1:0-7554 GCA_036384155.1 Micromonosporaceae bacterium | reverse complement strand
CGGGCACCGAGTCCGGCAGGACCCCGCCGAGTGCGAAGGCCGGCAGGCCCGGCTGGCAGAGCGCGGCCAACCCGGACGGCCCGAGCGCGGGGCCGTACCCGGGCTTGGATGCGGAGCGGTAGACCGGCGACACGGTGACGTAGTCACACCCCTCCGCGGCCGCCCGGCACACCTCGTCTGCGTTGTGGCAGGAGCGGCCGACGAGTGCGGGACGCCGCTCGGGGAAGGGCTGGCGCGCCGCGAGGTGCACCGCGTCAGCGTGGCCGCCCGCCACGATCAGCAGGCCGTCGACGGGCGCGAGCACCCGATGCAGCGCTGCGGCGAGCTCCATCCGCGTCGCTGCGGGCAGCTCGCGCGCGCGCAGGACCACGGCGCGGGCTCCATGGTGGACGGCCTCGGCGACGATCGCGGGTAGCCGTCCGCCGCCGGTCTCGGCATCGGCGATGACGAGCAGCCGCGGCATGCTCACAGCGCTCTCTGGTTCGCTCACAGCTCGGGCAGACCGGCCAGCTGGGTCGAGGCCCGCGCGTGCCAGCGGCGCGGGATGCGCCCGGCCCGGTACGCGAGACGGCCCGCGGACACCGCGTCGCGCATCGCGGCGGACATCAGCTCCGGGTCGCGGGCGCGGGTGACGGCGGTCGCCAGCAGCACCGCGTCGCAGCCCAACTCCATCGCCAGCGCGGCGTCCGAAGCGGTGCCGATTCCCGCGTCCAGCACCACGGGGACGGTGACCGACTCCCGGATCAGCGCGATGTTGTGCGGGTTGCGGATGCCCAACCCGCTGCCGATCGGGGAGCCGAGCGGCATCACCGCGGCACAGCCGACGTCGGCGAGGCGCCGGGCGGTGATCGGGTCGTCGTTGGTGTAGGGCAGCACGGTGAAGCCGTCCGCGACGAGCTGCTCCGCCGCGTCGAGCAGCTCGACCGGGTCCGGCAGCAGGGTCTGCTCGTCGCCGATCACCTCGAGCTTGACCCAGGACGTCTCGAACGCCTCCCGGGCCAGCTTGGCGGTGAGCACGGCCTCGCGCGCGGTCATGCATCCGGCGGTGTTCGGCAGCAGCCGGACGTTGCACCGCTCCAGCACCTCGATCAGCGGCCCACTGGTCGATGCCTCGACCCGGCGCAGCGCCACCGTGACAATCTGCGTGCCCGAGCCGGCGATCGCCTTCTCCAGCACCTCAAGGCTGGGCACGCCGCCGGTGCCCAGCAGCAGTCGGGACTCGAACTTCTCACCAGCAATGATCAACTGATCCATCTCGTCAACCCCCTGCCACCGGGGTAAGCACCTCGACGAGGTCTCCTTCGGCCAGCGGGGTGCCCTCCCACTCACCGCGCGGCACGACCTCGCCGTTTCGCGCCACCGCCACCCGGCGCTGTTCACCGGTGCGCGCCCGGACCAGATCGCCCACCGACCAACCTTCGGCCACGTCGGCGCCACTCCCATTGACATTTATCTTCATGAACTCATCACCCCTACTGCCCGGGCGGTGGCCGCGGTGAAGCGCTCCGGGCCGAACCCGGCCGCCGCCTCGGGCACCGCGCCGTCGACGAGCAGCCCCGCTATCGCCTCGGCGGTCACCGGCGTCAACAGGATCCCGTTGCGGTAGTGCCCGGTGGCGAGCACCAGTCCGGGCAGTTCGCCCGGACCGAGCAGCGGCGCGTTGTCCGGCGTACCGGGGCGGAAGCGAACCAGGCTTTCGGTCAGTTCCAGCTCGCTCACTCCCGGCACGACCTCCATGGCATCGCGGAGCAACTCGTAGACTCCACCGGCCGTGACCGCCTGGTCGAACCCCTTCTCCTCCACTGTGGCGCCGACTATCAGCTCATCCCTCCGCACCGGAACGAGATAGACGAGGTGCCCGCGGACCAGTGCCCGGACGGTGCCCTCGAGCAGGCCCTGCGCCCCACCCAGCCGCAGGACCTGGCCCTTGACCGGCCGCACCGGCACGGGTGCCATGCCAGGCAGGGATCCGCTCCGGGCGCCCAGTGCGACCACCACCGCGCAGGCGCGTAGGGTCGTACCGTTGGCCAACCGGAGCCCCGCGGCCCGGCCGCCTTCGACGACCAGCGCCTCGACCCGGCTCCGCTCACGCCGTACGCCAGCCCGCTCCGCCGCGGTTTGCAGCGCCGTCCGCAGCGCCCGCGCGTCGATCGAGTGGTCCGCCGGCACGTGGACGGCTCCGCGAAGCCGGGGCGTCAGCGAGGGTTCCCGCCGCCGTGCCTGGCCCGCGGTGAGCTGCTCCGCCGGCAGCCCGAGCTCCTCGTGAAAGCGGTGCAGATCGGTCAGCGCCCGCATGTCGTCGGCGTCGAAGCCGACCTGCAGGGTGCCACTGGTCCGCAGGGCGACGTCCATGTCGGCCGCCGCCTGCAGTTCCGCCACAAAGGCCGGATACCGCTCCAGCGAGGCCCGGCTGAGCCGCAGCAGCCGCTCCTCCCCGTACGCCGCTTCGGTGACGGGCGCCAGCATTCCCGCTGCCGCCTGATAGGCCCCTTCGCCCGCGTCGTCGGCCACCACGACGGTGAGCCCACGCTGGGCACAGCGCCACGCGATGCCCAACCCGATGGGGCCGCCACCGGCGATCACGACGTCGGTCATGACTCCTCCGTGAGCGCATCGAGCAGGGACTTCGTCGCGAGAGCCGGGTCGGCGGCAGCGGAGACCGCACCGACCACGGCCACGCCGTACGCCCCCGTTTCGACCAGCGGTCGAATCCGATCGGCCGTGACGCCGCCGATGGCGATCACGGGTACCGCGACGGCCCGCGCCACGGCGCCGATCCCCTCTGGGCCCAGCGGCGCCGGCAGGCCGTCCTTCGTCGACGTCCGGTACGCCGGTCCGACCCCCAGGTAGTCCGCGCCCTCGGCGACGAGCCGGGCGGCGTGCCCCGGCTCCCGCGACGTGCCGCCGATGAGGTGCGCCGGACCGGCCACCCGCCGCGCCGCGGCCACAGACAGGTCATCCCCACCGAGATGCGTGCCATGCGCCCCGATGGCCAGGGCGATGTCAACCCGGTCGTTGACGATGCAGGTCGTCCCGGTGCGGGTACAGGTCGCCATCAGCCGCGTGCCCAGTTCATACAGCTCGCGGTCGGTACAGCCCTTGACCCGCAGCTGGACCACCGGCGCGCCGGCCTCGATCGCCGAGGCCGCCACACCGAGCGCGTCCCGTCCCGCCCGGGCGTCGGTCAACACGTGCAGCCGGCCGAGCATCCGATCACCTCCTCGCGACCCGCCGGCGACCACGGACGATCGCGGGCAGGCCCACCACCGCCGTGAGCACGGCCGCCACCGCGAGGCTCACCAGCGAGGCCGACCACCCGTTCGCGGGGTCGATTCCGAGGTCTGCCTGGCGCTGACCCCACCAGGCCGTCCACCCGCCGCCCGGGCCGTCGAAGTACGTCGGCAGGGTCAGCTGGTACGCCACGAAGCCGGCGAGCCAGGGCAGCAGCAGGAGTGGCCGGGCCGGTGCGCTGTCGGAGGTGTCCCAGGCCGGCCGGGGCACGACGAAGTAGGCGACCACGAAGACCCCGACGAGCGGCACGAAGGTCGCCCCGATGAGGAACAGGAACGGCTCGTAGGCCAGCACATCAAAGGTGAACGCGAGCAACGTGGCGACCGCCCCGACGAGCACCGCGAGCACCCGGCGGTCCAGCCGGGCGGCGATGTTCTGGGCGGAGACCGCGGTGGAGTAGATGTTCGCGAAGGCCTCGTCGACTTCGACGACGATCAGCACGAGGACGGCCACCGCCCCGAGCGGCACGGCCAGCAGGGCCCCGATCACATCGAGCCCGGCCGCGCTGTACGCCGAGATGGCCAGCACGCCCAGGGTGAAGAAGGCGACGGTGGCCGCGCCGTACCCGATCGAGGTGCCGAGGAACGCGGTGCGCCCGTGCCGCACGTGCCGGGTGTAGTCGGCCACCAGCGGAAACCAGGAGACCGGCAGCGCGATGACGATATCGGCGGCGGTCCAGAACGATCCGGCGCCGCCTGACGTCACCGCCGCCAGCGGGTTGGTGAGCACCTCTACGAAGAGGTAGACCACGCAGGCAAGCGCGGCCCAAACGGCGAAGCGGGCGAGTACCCGGACCGAGCCGAGCGGCCGTAGCGCCATCAACGTGGCCAGCACGCCGCCGGCCAGCACGAACGGCCAGCGCGGCGCGCCGAGCGCGCGCGAGGCCGCCTCGGCGATGACCCAGATTTCCACGGTGGCCCAACCCACGCACTGGATCAGGTTCAGCACGGTCGGCAGGTACGACACTCGCCGACCGAGCAGTCCACGCATGAGGACCATGGTCGGCACACCTTCACGGGCGCCGGCGGCCGCCCCGAGCCCGAGCAGGACGGAGCCGATGACGGCACCGACAACGATGGCGGACAAGGTGACCCAGAGCGGCCGCCCGGTCAGAATGACGAACGCCGCAGCAACCGGGAGCAACAGGCTGATGCCCAGATTGCCCCAAAGGCCGATGGTGTCGCGGAGGCCGAGCAGTCGTGGCCCCGGCTCGGCCAAGGTGTGTGGTGCGTCGGAACGGACGTCGGTGCCGTCGACAGCGGTAGGCATTGCCATTTCTGCTCCCTACGCCGGCATTACCCGGTCAGGTTCAAGCGGTCGGCGGCAGATTCGTCCGCCCTCTCAGCCCGGTCTTCTCCGAGCTCCCGGTTAAAACAACCTTGCCACTGTACGACACCCGGCCGGTCGCGTCTGCGGATGACCGCGCGGCGTCTTCCGAAACGACTACCTGGAGCGGCTGATCTTCTCGACCGGCATCGGTTGACGGTCGGCGGTCGACTGGGCGCCGGGCAAGCGGACGGTGAATCGGGTCTGGCCCGGCCGGCTCGCCACGGCGACCGATCCGTGGTGTGCCCCCACGACGGCGGCGACGATGGCCAGTCCCAAGCCGGTGCTGCCGGCGGCCCGGGACCGCGACGAATCGCCGCGCGCGAAGCGTTCGAACACCTCGTTTTGCAGGTCGGCCGGAATTCCTGGGCCGTCGTCGGTGACGGTCAGGATCGCATCGGTCCCCTCGACGGTCAGCGCCGCGCGCACGGTCGTTCCCGGTGGCGTGTGCGTCCGCGCGTTACTGAGCAGGTTGGCCACCACCTGGTGCAGGCGGGTGCTGTCCCCACGCACGCAGACCGCCTCGTCGGGCAGGTCCAGCCGCCAGTGGTGCCCGGGCCCGGCCACATGCGCGTCGCCCACCGCGTCGACGACGATCGCCGACAGGTCGACCGGCGCCGCGTCCAGCGGCCGGCCGGCGTCGAGGCGGGCCAGCAGCAGGAGGTCGTCAACGAGCATGCTCATCCGGGCGCTCTCCGACTCGACCCGGCGCAGTGCGTGCGCGACGTCGGGGGGGACGGGATCGCGGCCCCGCCGGGTCAGCTCGGCGTAGCCCCGGATGGCGGCGAGCGGCGTACGAAGCTCATGGCTGGCGTCGGCGACGAACTGTCGTACCCGCATCTCACTGGCCTGGCGGGCGGCGAGCGCCGAGCCGACGTGACCGAGCATGCGGTTGAGTGCGGCGCCCACCTGTCCGACCTCGGTACGCGGATCGGTGTGCGTGTCGGGCACCCGTTCCGCGAGCGCCACCTCGCCCTCGTGCAGCGGCAGCTCCGCGACCCGGGACGCGGTGGCCGCGACGCGGCGCAGCGGACGCAGCGACCGCCGGATGATCCACGCGCCGGCCGCACCGGCGAGCAGGAGCCCGGCACCGGCGATGCCCGCCTCGGCGGCCACCATCGTCGATAGCGTGTCCTCGACGTCGCTCAGCGGCAGCCCGATGATCCAAACTTTCCCGTCTCTCACAAGGCCGACCAGGCGGTAGTCGCCGAGCGCGCCGAGATGGCGGGTGTGCGGGCGGTTGTCGAGCGGCAGTGCCGTCAGCACCCCGTATGCCCCGGTTGGCAGCTCCGTGGTCGCGTCCCCGGGATAGGCGATGTCGGCGTCGAACGTCTCCGCGCCGCGGACGGTGCCGCCGTCGAGGATGGCGGTCAGCGTGCCGTCGGGCTGGCCACGGTGGTCGTCGCCACCCGGGCCCGGGTCGCCGTGCTCACCGTCGTCATGCGGGGGTGGCCGGTCGGCCATAACGGTCAGCTGGCTGTCCTTCTGCGCCAGCAGCTGATTGCGCAACGCGACCGTGGTCGTCACTCCAATGCCGACGCAGACCGCCGCGAGCAGGGCGATGACCGCGGCGAGCAGGCGCGCCCGCAGCGTCCAGGCGCGCCTATTCGGCCGGCTTGAGGACATAGCCCGCACCGCGCACCGTGTGGATCATCCGTGGCCGTCCGACTTCGATCTTTTTGCGGAGGTACGAGATGTAGAGCTCCACGACATTCGCCTGCCCCCCGAAGTCGTAGTTCCACACCCGGTCGAGGATCTGCGCCTTGCTCAGCACCCGCCGCGGGTTGCGCATGAGGTAGCGCAGCAGCTCGTACTCGGTGGCAGTGAGCGCGACCGTTTCGCCCCCGCGTCGGACCTCGTGGCTGTCCTCGTCGAGGGTCAGGTCGCCGACGGTGAGCACCGCCTCCTCGCGCGCGCTGACGCCCACGCCGGCCCGGCGCATCAGCGCGCGCAGCCGGGCCACGACCTCTTCGAGACTGAACGGCTTGGTGACGTAGTCGTCGCCGCCCGCGGTCAGGCCGGCCACCCGGTCCTCCACGGCGTCGCGGGCGGTGAGGAACAGCACCGGCACGTGCGGAGAGTGGGCGCGCAGCCGGCGCAGCACCTCCAAACCGTCGAAATCCGGCAGCATGACGTCGAGTACGACGGCGTCGGGCGAGAACTCCCGGGCGACCCGGACCGCCGCCGCGCCGGTGCCGGCGCCCTTGACCTCCCAGCCCTCGTACCGCAGAGCCATCGAGAGCAGTTCGGTCAGGGTCGACTCGTCGTCGACGACGAGGACCCGCAGCGGCTGCCCGTCCGGGCGGCGAAAGTCCAGCGAGCGGTGCTGCGGGTACCCGGCCGGTGCGGCGGGAATGGCTGCCATGTCCCTCATCCTCCCCCGGACGCCTGTGCCCGGGTTCGGCGTTTCCTGTGTGAGTCCTGTGCGGGCCTTGCAGCGAGCTATGGGGTCGCTGTGCCACGACCGCGCCGCGTGCACATAGGCATTTCCTAGCTCCGACGTACGGCCGGCACAGCGTCTGCCGGGACGGTGGATGCCGAGCCGCCCGGAAGGGGCGACCGAGCAAAGGAGAGCTACGTGAGCATCGACTTCCGAACGAGGTGGCGGCGGTACGCCACGGGGACGGCGCTGGCGCTGGGCGGGTTGGCCGCCGGCGGGATCCTCGCCACCGGCGCCGTCGCGTACGCGGATCCGACGCCGTCCGCCTCGTCGTCGGCGTCCACGACAACCGCGGACAAGCCGCAGGCCAACCGCGACGAGACGAAGAGCCAGCGCCCGGACGAAACCCTCCTCAGTGGCGACACCGCCGAGAAGGTCAGGGCCGCGGCCCTGGCGAAGTACCCGGGCGCCACGATCCAGCGCGTCGAGACCGACTCCGACGGCGTGTACGAGGCGCACCTGGTCACCGCCGACGGCACCCGGGTCACCGTCGAAAT
>DASVMV010000104.1:0-9140 GCA_036384155.1 Micromonosporaceae bacterium | reverse complement strand
GCTAACCGGCCGCGGCGGCGTCCTGGACGTGCAACTCGTCGCCGGGCCGGGTGCCTGGCTGGCCGGGCGGGACACCCGGGCCTGGGGCTACAACGGCACCTCGCCCGGGCCGACTCTGCGGTTGCGCCCCGGCGACCTGCTGCGGGTACGACTGGTCAACGCGCTCGACCAGCCGACCAACCTGCATACCCACGGCCTGCACGTGTCGCCGGCCGGCAACTCCGACAACCCGTTCGTCACCGTGGCGCCCGGGGGCAGCTTCGACTACGCCATCCGCATCCCGGCCGACCATCCGGCCGGCACGTTCTGGTACCACCCGCATCACCACGGCAACGTGGCCGACCAGATCTTCGCCGGTCTCGTGGGCGCAATCGTCATCGAGGGCGGACCGGAGCTGCCGGTGACCGACGACCGGATCCTCCTGGTCACCGACACCACGCTGGACGGCTCCGGTTCCGTCGTACCGGCGAGCCCCGCGGACAACGTGCTCGGCCGGGAGGGCGACCTGGTGCTGGTCAACGGCCAGCACCGGCCGACGATCGCCATGTCGCCTAGTGCGGTCGAGCGCTGGCGGGTCGTCAACGGCTGCGCCTCCCGCGTGCTCTCGGTGCGACTGGACGGCCACCGGTTGACCCAGATCGCGCTCGACGGCATCCCGCTGCCGGCCCCCGTCGACCAGGACCACCTCGTGCTCGCGCCGGGCGGCCGCGCCGACGTGCTGGTTCGGCCGGCCGGCGCCGGAACGTACGCCCTGGTCGCCGACCCCTACCCCAGAGGCATGGCCATGGGCGGCCGGGCGATGGGCGGCGCCAGGCGGGCGGCCACGGTCGTGCTGGCCACCGTGTCCGTCACGGGCCGGGCCGGGTCGGCGCCACTGCTACCGGCGATCCTGCCCGCACCGGCGGTTCCGTCCGGGCCGGTGTCCGCATCCCGCGAACTGACGCTGACCGGTGGCATGGGGATGATGGGGTTCGCCATCGACGGCCGCACCTTCCGGCCCGACCGCGACGACATCACGGTACGACTCGGATCTGTCGAGGACTGGACGGTGGTCAATGCCAGCCCGGTGGCCCACCCGTTCCACCTGCACGCCTGGCGGGTGCACGTGCTGGCCGCGAGCGCCGGAGCGCCGCCCACCGGGGTGCTTCAGGACGTCGTCCTCGTTCCCGCCCGGGGCTGGGCCCGGCTGCGGATCCCCTTCACGGACTTCGTCGGCCGCACCGTCTTCCACTGCCACATCCTCGACCACGAGGACCGCGGCATGATGGGCACCATCAACGTCGTGGCAGAGAACGGCTGAACTGCGCCCAGATACAGAAACCCTCGGTATCGGCAAGCTGGCCGTACGTACGTCCGTGCGGCCCGGCGTGGCAACGAACGGCCCGGTGGTAGGAGCCAAGGGGACGCGAGCACGCCCAGCTCGTGACCCACGCCACAGGTGCGCCCGGCCCGGCCCGCCGCACCTGTACGCGCATAAGTCGCCCGGCGTACGCTCGCCGGCAGCGGACGCACCTGCGGATGTGCCGGCTATACGAGGACTTGCTCGGCGCCTGCCAGCGAGCCCTGAGCGACTCGCGGAAGGAAGGCGTCCGTCACGTGTCCGGACCATTTCATACCCGGCGGGTCGAACTGTGCGCCGCCCAGCGCGAAGGTGATGTCCTGATTCTCCGAGGTGAGATCGACCAAGCGAACGCCACGGCGGTCACCGACCGGATCGTAACCGCGGCTGGCTCGGGCGTGGTCCACCCCGACCTATCCCGGCTGACGTGTTCCCCCGTCGTCCTGCGCATGCTGCAGATCTATCGGGCGGTCCCGACGGAGGGCGGGTGGGTTGCCCCCGCGGAAGCTCGCGGCGGCCGGCGGCCGGAGGTCACCGGATGAGTCCCTACCGCAGTGGCCGTCGCTTGCTGCACGACTTTGCCCATGCTGCTCTGATCGTCGACTCCGATGAAACCCTGGTGTCCGGGCTCGTTCCGCTGCTACGGCGGTCGCTGGACAACCGGGAACCGGTCCTCATGGTGGTCGGCAAGCAGGCCGAACGTGTGGTCCGCCGGGAGCTCGGCGAGCTGAGCGACAGGCTGGAATGGAAGGACCAGAGCGCCTTCTACCAGCGACTCGGCTCCGCATACGAGGGCTTCCGGCGTTACCTGGCCGAGCAGCACGCCGCCGGGCGCCGGGTGCACGTCGTCGCCGAGCCGGATGTGGCCACCGAGAGCGGGCCGGTTCCGGTGGACCGGGTCACCGCGTACCTGTCGTACGAGGCCATGTGCAACGAGGCGTACGCCGAGTACGGCTGCCCGGTGACCTGCCTGTGGGACAGCCGGCGCCACCCGGCGCTGGTCATCGAGGGCGTCCGCAGCGTGCACAGCCAGGAGCTCACCGCCGCGGGCAAGATCCGAAACCCCGGCTACGTGACACCTCAGGACTATCTGGTCGCCCGCTCCGACGTTCCGCTGGAGCCGCCGCCACCGACGGTCGACGTCGACCGGCAGTTCACCAATGCGGGTCAGCTCGCCCTGCTCCGCGCGGCAGTGCAGACCTGGGCCGAGGACCGGAGCTTCGCCGCGGCGGCAACCGACGACGTCGTCTTGGCGGTCACCGAGGTCGCCACCAACGGCCTCGTGCACGGCGCTCCCCCGGTACGCGTGCGCGCATGGCACCACGCCGACATCCTCATCGTCCAGGTGGACGACAGTAGGGGACGCCGACTCCCGCCGGCCGCGGGTTACCGCCGGCCTTCACTGGGGCCGGAGGGCGGCCGCGGCCTGTGGCTGGCCCGCCAGCTCGCCGACACCGTCACCGCCCACACCGGCAACGGCTGCACCTCGGTCCGGCTGCATTTCCCGTACGACGTCACGCACCGCCGCCCCGCCAGCTGACTCCCGCCGAGTCGCCGCCCAGTCGGGGCGCACTCCTGCCGGCCGCCGTCACGGCGGCGCGCCCCGCGCAAGCGCCCAGCTCGGGCGGCCGACTGAGTGAGCAGATGCGAGCCTGATAGTCCTCGGTGGCCCGCGTCCGCAGCGTCTTTCTCGCCTTTCCCCTCGCAGACTCAGCCGATAGGCTGCCTTCGTGACACGGTTCCGAATCGGCGAGGCGGCCGATCTGCTGGGCGTCAGCGCCGACACCGTTCGCCGCTGGGTGGACGCCGGCCGGCTCGCGGCCGAGCGGGACGAGCACGGCCACCGGTTGATCGACGGCACCGAGCTGGCCGGCTTTGCCCGATCGCTGGGCGGCGGGCCCGACGAACGCGCCGAGCTGTCCTCGGCACGCAACCGGCTCCGGGGCATCGTTACGGCGATCGTGAAGGACACCGTGATGGCGCAGGTCGAGATGCAGGCCGGGCCGTTCCGGATCGTCTCGCTGATGAGCCGGGAGGCCCTCGACGACATGGACCTGCAGGTCGGCTCGGTCGCCGTGGCCGTGATCAAGTCGACCACCGTGGTCGTGGAAAAGTCCGCACCGGCGTACGGAGGCGGCAAGGGGAGGCAAGGGCCGTGAGATTCCGCAGGGCTCTGGCCGCGGCCGCCGTCCTCGGCGGCGTCAGCCTGCTCGGCGCGGCCGGCTGCGACGGTGCCGGCGACGATGGTGGCCGACCGGGCGGCGGCGGGGTCGGCGGCACGGTCACCGTATTCGCCGCGGCCTCGCTGACCGAAACGTTCGGCACGATCGCCAAGCAGTTCGAGGCGGACCACCCTGGCACGTCGGTGGTGCTCAACTTCGCCGGCAGCTCCGCGCTGGCGACCCAGATCAATCAGGGGGCGCCCGCCGACGTGTTCGCCGCGGCCAGCCCGGCCACCATGAAGACCGTCACCGACGCCGGCAACGGCGCCGGGCCGGCGAAGACGTTCGCCCGCAACCAGCTGGTCATCGCCGTACCGAAGGGCAACCCGCAGGGCATCACGGGCCTGGCCGACCTGGCCCGCCCGGGCGTGAAGGTGGCGCTGTGCGCGGAGCAGGTGCCGTGCGGCGCGGCGGCGCGTACGGCACTCGCGGCCGCCCAGGTGGATATCCGCCCGGTGACCCTTGAGCAGGACGTCAGGGCCGCACTGTCCAAGGTGAAGCTCGGTGAGGTCGACGCGGCGCTGGTCTACCGCACCGACGTCCGAGCGGCCGCGTCCGACGTGGACGGCGTCGAGTTTCCCAAGCCGACGAAATCGATCAACGAATACCCGATCGTCGTACTGAAGGACGCCCCCAACCCGGCGGGAGCGGAGGCGTTCGTCGCCGCGGTGCTGTCCGACCAGGGGCAGGCCGTCCTCGCCCGGGCCGGCTTCCGGGGGCCGTAGCCGTCATGGCCAGGCAACGCAGCCGCGTACCCCCCGCGCTTCTCCTCCCGGCCGCGGCCGGGCTGGTCTTCCTGGTGCTGCCGCTGGCCGGCCTGCTGGCCCGCGCACCGTGGGGCAGCCTGCCGCAGCGGCTGGGCGCACCCGGCGTACTCACCGCCCTGCGCCTGTCGCTGCAGACCGCGACCGTCGCCACCGTGCTGTGCCTGCTGCTCGGCGTACCGCTGGCCTGGCTGCTGGCCCGGGTGGACTTCCCGGGCCGGCGCCTGGTCCGCGCCGTGGTCACCGTGCCGCTCGTGCTGCCGCCGGTGGTCGGCGGGGTCGCCCTGCTGCTCGTGTTCGGGCGAAAGGGACTGGTCGGCACGTGGCTCCACGAGGCGTTCGGCCTCACGCTGCCGTTCACCACTGCCGGCGTGGTCCTGGCTGAGGCGTTCGTCGCCATGCCGTTCCTGGTCATCGCCGTCGAAGGGGCTCTGCGCGGGGCCGACAGCCGGTACGAGGAGGCCGCCGCCACGCTCGGCGCCGGCCGGTGGACCGCGTTCACCCGGGTGACACTGCCGCTGGTGGCACCCGGCATCGCCGCCGGCGCGGTCCTGTGTTGGGCCCGCGCGCTCGGTGAGTTCGGCGCGACGATCACGTTCGCCGGCAACTTCCCCGGCCGGACCCAGACCATGCCGCTCGCCGTCTACCTCGCGCTGGAGACCGACCTGCAGGCCGCCGTCGTGCTGAGCCTCGTGTTGCTCACCGTCTCCGTCGTCATCCTGGCCAGTCTCCGCGACCGCTGGGTGACCGGCCCGTGACCGGACGCGCTGCCGCGCCCGGCCTGGACGCGCACCTCGTGGTGGACCGGGGAACCTTCCGGCTCGACGTGCGGCTGCGCATCGCCGCGGGCGAGGTGGTCGCGCTGCTCGGCCCGAACGGCGCCGGCAAGACCACCGCGGTACGAGCTCTGGCCGGCCTGTTGCCGCTTACCGGTGGCCACATGGCGCTCGGCGGGCGGGACCTCGACCGGCCCGGGGGCCGGATGTGGACGCCGCCGGAGCGCCGCCCGATCGGGGTGGTCTTCCAGGACTATCTACTGGTCCCGCACCTCACCGCCCGCGACAACGTCGCGTTCGGTCTGCGCCGGCAGGGCGTCAGCCGCTCGGCGGCCCGGGCCCGGGCGGCCGGCTGGCTCGACCGGGTCGGCCTGCTCGAGTACGCCGGGCGCAAGCCGCGACACCTGTCCGGCGGGCAGGCCCAGCGGGTCGCCCTGGCCCGCGCGCTCGCCATCGACCCGGGCCTGCTCCTGCTCGACGAGCCGCTCGCCGCGCTCGATGCCCGTACCCGCCTGGACACCCGCGCCGAACTGCACCGGCACCTCACCGACCACCCCGGCGCCACCCTGCTGGTCACCCACGATCCGCTCGACGCCCTCGTGCTGGCCGACCGGCTGGTCATCATCGAGGACGGGTGCGTCGTGCAGGAGGGCGACGCGGTCGCCGTCACCGCCCAACCCCGCACCGAGTACGTCGCCCGTCTGGTGGGCCTCAACCTGTACCGGGGGCGCGCCGACGGCCACACCGTACGGGTCGGCGACGGGTTCGACCTGAGCGTCGCCGACCGGCTCGCCGGCGACGCGTTCGTCGCCTTCCCTCCGGCGGCCGTCGCGCTGCACCGGCACCGTCCGGACGGCAGCCCGCGCAACACCTGGCCGGCCGTGATCAGCGGCATCCAGCGACATGGCGACAACCTTCGGGTCCAGCTGACCGGGCCGATCGCCGCGGCCGCCGACGTAACACCGTCCGCCGCAGCACAGCTCCGGCTGGCACCGGGTGAGGAGGTCTGGGCGGCGGTCAAGGCGGCTGAGACCCGGGCCTACCCCGCTGGCGCCTGACCCGGGCCCACTGGCCCGTGGATCTAGAACGTTTGTGGTCGCAAGCACGTCAACAACCGTTCTAGATCCACAACTTGACGCTGGCCTGGGCTACCGGGGCTACCGGCGCAGCTTTCCGCCACCGCGCCATCCCCACGCCGACCAGAACGACCAGCATGCCCCCGACGGTCCGGAGGTGGAGTGGCTCGCTGAGGACAATCGCGCCCAGCAGCACCGAGACCACCGGCAGCAGATATCCGACGGTGGCCGCGCTGGTGGCGCCCTCGTCGGCGATGAGCCGGTAATTGAGGTAGAAGGTGACGCCGGTACAGAAGACGCCGAGCACCACGACGGCGAGCACCGCAGTCGGGGTGACCGCCGTCGGGGTCGGACCACCTGCCGGCAGGGCAAGGGCGCTGAGCCCGGTGGCGGTGATCAGTTGGGCGGCGGAGAGGGCGACCGGCGCGGCCCCCTGCCCGACAAGCTTGCGCCCCATGTAGGCAAAGGCGATCGCGTAGCTCACCGCCGCGCCGAGGATGGCGAGGAATCCCGGGAGTGCGGCCTCCTGCTGCCACGGCGCGAATACCAGCAAGGTGCCGGCGAAGCCGACGAGGAGCCCGCTCAGGCGGAGCTTCCGAATCCCGCGCTCCGTTCCGATCAGCAGGCCAATCGCCAGCGACCACAACGGTGTTGTGGCGTTGAGAACACCGGCTACGCCGGAATCGACGGTCCGTTGGCCGATGGCGAACAGCGCGAACGGCAGGGCGTTACAGAAGAAGGCGGCCACCACGAGCCGGCGCCAGGTCACGCCATCCCGAGGCAGGGGCTGGCGGGTTAGGCGGGCCAGCGCGAACAGGACGGCCGCCCCGAGAGCACATCGAGTGACGGTGATCTGCACGGGCGACAGGGCGGTGAGCGCCAGTTCGATCCACAGGAAGGTCGATCCCCACAGCAGGGCGAGGATGCCCATGCGTACCAGCGTTGCCCGCCCGCCACTCACCCGTTCCCCCTCGTTGCGCTCCCCAGGAGTCCACCGTGCCGCCGGCCAGCTGGAAGGACAAGTGAAATGATCTGCGCCGAACGTTAAGCTGCTCTACATGCTGGATGCCCGGCGACTGCAGCTGCTGCGCGCGGTGGTCAGCAGCGGATCGGTGACCGCGGCCGCCACGAACCTCGGCTACACGCCGTCCGCCATCAGCCAGCAGGTGGCCGCCCTGGAGAAGCAGGTCGGAATGGCGCTGCTGGAACGCATCGGGCGGGGCATACGGCCGACCGCGGCAGGACGCCTGCTCGCCGAGCACGCCGCAATCATCGGCAACCAGTTGGCTCAGGCGGAGACGGCGCTGGCGGACCTGCGAGCCGGACGCACCGGCCAGCTGGCGATCCGCTACTTCGCTACGGCAGGCGCCGCGCTGGTGCCGCCGGCGTTGGCCCGCTTCCGGCGGGCACATCCGGGTGTCCGGGTCGACCTCAAACTGATCGACCCGGACAACCCGCTGCCCGAAGTCGAAGACGGCCGGGCCGATCTCGCGATCGTGGCGCGCCCCCGCTCCCAACCACGCGACGGAGTGCGCCTCGTCCACCTGCTCGACGACCCGTACCGCGCCGTCCTGCCCAGGGGGCACCGCCTGGCCGCCAAGCGGGTGCTCGCCCTCGCCGATCTCGCGGACGAGCCGTGGGTCGACTGCGAGTGGCCGGCCGGTCCGTGTCTCGAGGCCGTGCTCGATTCCTGTGCCGCTGCGGGATTCAGCCCGAACTTCGCCGTACAGAGCGAGGACTACGCCACCGCACAGGGGTTCGTCGCCGCGGGGCTGGGCGTCGCCCTGATCCCGCGCCTGGGCCTGGGTAATCGTCATCCTGCAGTCGTCGTACGCCGGGTCCACAGGCCGCAGCCGAGCCGGGCGATCTTCGCTGCCGTACGGGAGACCTCGCTGGCCCAGCCCGCGCTGCACACGCTGCTGGACGCCCTGCGGGACGCCGCGGCGGCGCAATAGCCGCAGCGCCGACCGACCCTACGGCGAGGCCCGACGTCATTGGGCGTCAGCCGATGCGGTGGGCTCCCGCCGAGGGCGTGGCCGGAAAGAATGCCGGCTCGGCGAAGCCCTGCCGGTTGAACGCGGCCTGGACCGCGCCGGCCACGTCCGCCGCCGCGGCCGGGTCGGGTAGCAGCGCCAGAACGCAGCCGCCGAATCCGCCGCCGGTCATCCTCGCCCCCAGTGCCCCCGCCGCCACGGCGGCGACCACCGCCGTATCCAGTTCCGGGATCGTCACCTCATAGTCCAGTCGCAGCGACTCGTGCGACGCGGTCATCAGTTGTCCGACCGTGGGCAGGTCGCCGCGGCGCAGAGCCGAGACGGTGTCGAGAACGCGCTGGTTCTCGGTCACGACATGACGCACCCGGCGGCGGAGCGTCTCGTCGCCGAGGACGGTCAACGCGCCCGCCAGGTCGTCGACGTCACGCAGGGCCTTCAGCCCCAGCTTGGCGGCGGCCGCCTCGCAGCTGCGGCGGCGCACGCCGTACTCGTTGTCGACGTGCCGGTGCGGTGCCCTGGTGTCGATAACCAGGATGTCGCCGGCGAACGGCACGTGCTGCGTGGCCAACGTACGGCAGTCGAGGAGCAGGGCGTGGCCCGCGCGGGACAGGATCGACGCCGCCTGGTCCATGATGCCGCACGGCACACCGACGTACTCGTTCTCGGCGCGCCGGGCCAGCGCCGGACGCTCGGCGGTCGGCACGTCCAGGGCGCCGAGGTCGGCCAGGGCGCCGAGGACCGCCGCCTCCAGCGCGGCCGAGGAGGACAGCCCGGCACCGGCCGGCAGGTCGGAGCCGACGTGCAGGCGAGCGCCGGGTACGTCGTGGCCGGCCTCGCGCAGCACCCAGATCACGCCCGCCACGTACGCCGCCCAGCCGTGCACCGGCGTGGCCAGGTCGAAGGTCACCGTTTCCCCGACCTGCTCCGAACTCACCGTCCACACCGGACGCTCGACCAGGGTCGCCCGGA
>DASVMV010000103.1:0-11481 GCA_036384155.1 Micromonosporaceae bacterium | reverse complement strand
CGGCCCGCCGGCCCGCCGGCCCGCCGGCCGGTCGGCCGGCCTCCGGGCGTGCGGGCGGCCCGTACGCTGTCCGCGTGATGATCCGAATCATTCCCCCCGTCGCCCGCCGCGCCGCAGCTGTCGCCGCCAGCCTGGCCATCGGTCTCGCCGTTCTTGCCGGATGCAGTTCGGAGGGCGCGTCCACCGACTGCGGAGTCGACAGCTGCACGGTGACCTTCCAGCGCGGCGTGGACGCCAAGGCCAGCATTCTCGGCGTCGAGGCCCGGCTGGTCGGCGTCGAGGACAATCGGGCGACCGTCGAGGTCGCCGGCGAGCAGTTGACCCTCACCGTCGGGCAGCAGTCGGCGGAGGCCGGCGGTCTGTACGTCGCGCTGGACAGTGTCACAAACAGCGAGGCGAAGGTCCGTATCGGGCGCAACCCGCAGTAACAGGCTTTCCGGGGGACTGACGTTTCAAAACCGCGACGATTGGTGATTCCAGCGCCATGTCGATGACCCAGGGCGCCGAGGCTACGGCCTCCCGCGCCGCAAACAGCAAACTTCTTGAGGTCCTCACCCGGGCCGGCTTTATCGGGTACGGAGTGGTACACCTGCTCTTCGCCTGGTTGGCGCTGCAGATCGCGTTCGGCCATCCGACCGGCCAGGGTGACCAGTCCGGCGCCCTCCGTACCCTGGCGGCGCAGCCGCTCGGGCGCTTTCTGGTCGTCGCCATCGGCATCGGAATGCTGGCCATGGCGATCTGGCAGCTGCTGGAAGCCCTCACCGGCCACCGGATCGAGACCGGCCGGCGGCGGGTGCTGGAGCGGCTGGCCTCGGCCGGACGGGCCATCATGTACGGCTGGTTCGCCTGGACGGCGTTTCAGGTCTCCAGCGGCGGCGGAAAGGCCTCGTCCGCCAACAAGCAGCAGGACACGACCGCGCAGCTGATGCACGGCACCGGCGGCCGCTGGCTGGTCGGCCTCGCCGGCATTGCCCTGGCGGCGCTGGGGATCGGGCTGGTCGTGTACGGGCTGAAGAAGAAGTTCCAGAAGCGCCTGCACACCGAACGGATGAGCCTCAGGGTCCGCCAGGTCAGCCGTCGGCTGGGGATGGCGGGCTACAGCGCCAAGGGCGTCGCGTTCGGCATCACCGGTCTGCTGATCGTCGTTGCCGCCCTCACGTACGAGCCGGCAAAGGCCCGCGGCCTGGACGCCGCGCTCCGGACGCTTCGGGAGCAGTCGTTCGGTCAGCTGCTGCTGACGGTCATCGCGCTCGGCATCGCGGCGTTCGGCGTGTATTGCTTCGTGCAGGCGCGGTACCGCAAGGTCTAGTAGCGGTTTAACCCTCGCCGGATCGGGCTACGTCGGGCATTGGCCGCTTTCTGTCCCCCGACTACTCGATCCGGAGGGAAACCGCGTGCAACCCCAGATCTGGACACTGGTTGCCGTCGCTGCCGCGGCGGTGGCCGCCCTGCTCGTCGTGCTGGTGATCCATCGGATCGCCCGTCACCTGGGACGCCGGTGGACCCTGCTGCGGGAACTTGCCGAACATGCCCATCGGCCGTTCCTGGTGGCGACCATCGTGCTGGCCATCCAGTTGGCCGTTCGGTTCAGCACCGGGTATGCGACCGGCATGCCGTGGCGGCGCGCATTGCTCCACCTTCTCGTCCTCGCCGTGGTGGCAGCCAGTGCCTGGCTGGTGGCCGCGTTGCTGCTGGTCACCGAGGACATCGCGCTGGTCCGGTTCCGCATCGACGTGCCGGACAACCGGCAGGCGCGGCGGATCAAGACCCAGATCGTCATGCTGCGCCGCGTCACCATCGCGATCATCGTGGTGCTCACGGTCGCCGTGATGCTGATGACCTTCCCGAGCGTCCGTGGCGTCGGCACCAGCATGCTCGCCTCCGCAGGCGTGATCGGCGTGGTCGCCGCGCTCGCCGCGCAGAGCGTCCTGGGCAACGTCTTCGCCGGCATCCAGCTGGCGTTCAGCGACGCCGTACGCCTCGACGACGTCGTGGTGGTCGACGGGGAGTGGGGCCGGATCGAGGAGCTGACGCTCAGCTATGTGGTTGTGCAGATCTGGGACGACCGGCGCCTGATCCTGCCGACCTCGTACTTCACGACCAAGCCGTTCCAGAACTGGACCCGCACCCGGGCCGCGGTGCTCGGCACAGCGGAGTTCGATGTCGACTGGGCGGTCCCTGTGCAGCTGATGCGCGAGGAACTGCGGCGGGTGGTCGAGGCCACCGATCTGTGGGACGAGCGGGTCTGTGTGCTGCAGGTGACCGAGGCCACCGGCGGGATGGTGCGGGTCCGGGCGCTGGTGAGCGCTGCGGACGCACCGAGCCTGTGGGATCTGCGCTGCCTGGTGCGGGAGCGTCTGGTGGAGTGGATCCGCGAGCAGCGCCCCACCGCCCTGCCCCGGATGCGGGCCGAGGTCGGCGACGGCGAGAGCCAGTTGTCCTGGCAGTGGGTGCAGCCCCGGCGCCCGGCGCGCCGGCTCGAGCGGGAGGCGGTCGATGACGCCCGCGTGTTCGGTGGCAGCGACGACGCCGAGGCCCGCAGTACGACCTTCAGCGGTCCGGAGGAGCCGGTGGACGCGCGCCGGTGACGGACCCGCGGGGGCGCTGGGCCCCCGCCCGGCGTGTCGGGTTTTGGCCAACGGAAGGATTGATCGGTGCGAAGCTTGGGCATACGTCTCAGGCACGTGATATCCGGATATCGGGCTAAGGAGAGGCCATGGCCGAAGCTGTCGACGCCGGTCCGCGCCGGCCGTCCGCCCAGCCGTCCACATCAGAGCTGGTGCAGCGGGCAACCGAGCAGGTGACGAAACTGGTGCGCGACGAGTTGGCGCTGGCCCGCGCCGAGCTGACCGAAAAGGGTAAGCACGCCGGCATCGGCGCCGGCCTCTTCGGCGGCGGCGGCGTGCTGGCCTTCTACGGCGTCGGGGCACTCGTGGCTACCGGGGTCCTGCTGCTCGATCTGGTGCTGCCGGCGTGGCTGGCGGCGCTGGTGGTGGCGGTGGTGCTCTTCGCCATCGCCGGGATCCTGGCGCTGATCGGCCGGCAGCAGGTGAAGCAGGCGGTACCACCGATGCCGACCGCGGCGGCCGAGAGCGTACGCGCCGACGTCGACGCGGTTTCTGCGGCGGTGAAGGACAGGGGACGGGCATGACATCGGGAAACGGACACGGCGATGCTGAGGCGCTGCGCGCCGAGATCGCCCGCACGCGCGCCGAGCTGGGCGAGACCGTCCAGGCGCTCGCGGCGAAGGCGGATGTGAAGGCGCGGGTGAAGGAGTCGGCAGCGCAGACCAGGCAGCGGGTACGCCAGCAGGCGGCGCAGACCACGGCACAGCTGCGGGATCAGGCGAGGCTGCAGGCGCAGGCACCGCTGCCATGGGCGGTTGTCGCTGCGGGGGCGGCGGTGGCGGCGGCGGTGGTGGTGGTGCTGGTGCTCCGCGGGAGGCGCAGATGAGCAGGCGGCGGCAGAAGCTGGCATATCGCCCGGTGGGCACGGTTCTGGGCTTGGCCGCCGGGGCCCTCGCCGGCCTGGTCTTCAAGCAGGTCTGGAAGATCACAGCGGGCGACGACGACGCGCCGGACGCCATGGATGAAGAGCGCAGTTGGGGCGAGATCCTGGCCGCCGCGGCGATTCAGGGCGCGATCTTCGCCGTCGTACGGGCCGCCGTCGACCGCGCTGGCGCGGTGGGGGTTCGCCGGCTGACCGGTAACTGGCCGGGCTGAGAATTCGGCGGTCGTTCAGGTCACATGTCGGAGAATTTCCTCGGGTAGACTATGCGGAGTTTTTGCGTACGTGGTTTGCTGGTCCACGCTGTTTAGAGAAGGCGTGGGTTGCGAGTAGTCCTCCTTTGCGGAGGCCGACTCAAGCGCCGCTGCTCGAAAACGGCCAATCGGCCGCACGGCGTGCTCGGCCGCCAGTTTTAGAAGGAGATACGCATGGCGCAGGGAACCGTGAAGTGGTTCAACGCAGACAAGGGCTTCGGCTTCATCACCGTCGACGGCGGGGGTGCTGACGTGTTCGTCCACTTCTCGGCGATCCAGAGCAGCGGCTACCGCACTCTGGAGGAGAACCAGCGGGTGGAGTTCGAGATCGCTCAGGGCCAGAAGGGCCCGCAGGCTGAGCAGGTCCGCCCCATCTGATCACGCAGGGGCCGGCATCGCCGGCCATGTCGATGGCCTGTCATCGACTCGAATGGAGCCCCGTTCCACCATCCGGTGGAGCGGGGCTCGACGTTATGGGGGGTGGCCGGCCTCAGGGCTTGGTACGCCGACGCCGGGAGTCCAGGGCGATGGCCAGGACGACGAGTCCGGCCGCAGCCACCCCGACCCCGACGAGTGCCCACACCCGCTGCCCGGTCATGACGCTGCCCTTGACGTACCCGAGACCCTGCACGGTCCAGAGCGTGCCGAGGACGATCGCGAGCAGGCCCAGCGTGAGCGGAAGCCAACCCTTCATGGCCGCCTCCTTCCTGCCCGGTCACCGGTCCGGGCCCGGATCAGCCTACGGTCACCGCTGGTGCGGGGGCGCGGGGCAGGTTACGGTCTCCAAGAAAGACGTACGTACGGTTTCTTGGAGGCGGAAATGTGGGACCCGACAACGTACCTGCGCTACGGGACCGAGCGGTCGCGGCCCTTCTTCGACCTCCTCGCCCGGGTGGCGGCCGACCGGCCACGTGGGGTCGTCGACCTGGGCTGCGGCCCCGGGCAACTGACCGCGCACCTGGCCGAGCGCTGGCCCGGCGCCGGTGTGCTCGGCATCGACTCGTCGCCGGAGATGATCGCCCGGGCGGCAGCGCTGGACAGCCCGGTCACCTTCGCGGTCGGCGACGTTCGGGACTGGATGCCGTCGCCGCAGGCCGACGTCGTCGTGTCCAACGCAACCCTGCAATGGGTGCCCGACCACCCGGCGCTGCTGCTCCGCTGGGCGGCCGCAATGCCCCCGCTCGGCTGGCTGGCCGTCCAGGTGCCCGGGAACTTCGACGCCCCCTCCCACCGCGCCATGCGCGCTGTCGGCGACGACCCGCGGTGGCGGGACCGCGTCGCACCGCTGCTGCGCGAGGCTCCGGTCCTCGACGCGGCCGGGTACGCCGCGCTGCTGGCCGGGGCGGGATGCGCGGTCGACGCCTGGGAGACTACGTACGTGCACCTGCTGCCCGCCCAGGACGGCGCGGATCATCCGGTCCTCAGCTGGATGGAGGGCACGGCCCTGCGTCCGGTGCGCGCCGCGCTCGGCGAAGGCCCGCTGTGGGCCACCTTCCGCGCAACGCTGGCCGACCGGCTGGCCGCCGAATATCCGGTGCGCGACCGGCAGGTCCCGTTCCCGTTCCGCCGCGTCTTCTTCGTCGCCCGCCCCGGCGGCCGTACCCAGGGAGAATCGTGACCGATCTGACGTCCTTCATCGCCGACCTGCCCAAGGTCGAGCTGCACGTGCACCATGTCGGCTCCGCTCTACCGCGGATCGTCGCCGAACTGGCGGCCCGGCATGAGGGACGCAGCCCGGTGCCGGCCGACCCGGCCGCGCTCGCCGACTACTTCGCCTTCCGCGACTTCGACCACTTCGTGGAGATCTACCTCAGCGTGGTCGACCTCATCCGGGACGAGGAGGACGTCCGGATCCTGACCTACGAGGTGGCCCGGGAACTCGCCCGGCAGCAGGTCCGGTACGCCGAGGTCACCGTCACGCCGTTTTCGCACGTACACCGGGGAATCCCGGCGCCGGCCTTCTGCGCGGCCATCGAGGACGCCCGTAAGCGCGCCGAGGCGGAGCTGGGGATCCTGCTGCGGTGGTGTTTCGACATCCCCGGTGAGGCCGGTCTGCGGGCGGCGGAGGAGACGCTGCGGATCGCGCTGCACGAACGGCCCGACGGATTGATCAGCTTCGGACTGGGCGGCCCCGAAATCGGAGTGCCAAGGCCGCAGTTCAAGCCATACTTCGACGAGGCTCGGGCGGCCGGCCTGCGGTCGGTTCCGCACGCCGGCGAGACCACCGGGCCGCAGACGATCTGGGACGCGCTGCGCGACCTCGGCGCCGAGCGGATCGGCCACGGCATCTCCGCCGTCCGGGATCCACTGCTGCTCGAGTACCTGGCCGAACGGCAGATCGGCGTGGAGGTCTGTCCCACGTCGAATCTGCGCACCCGGGCCGTGCCCTCGCTGGCCGAGCATCCGCTGCCCGCGATGGTCGAGGCGGGGCTGCTGGTCACCGTCAACTCCGACGACCCGCCGATGTTCGGCACCACGCTGAACAACGAGTACGCGGTCGCGGCCGAACTGCTCGGGTGCGGTCGGGATGACCTGGTGGCGCTCGCGAAGAACGCCGTCACCGCGTCCTTCCTGTCCGACCCGGACCGCAGGCGGATCATGGTCGAGATCGACGAGTACGCGGCGCGCTGAACCCCGAACCGGGCCGGCACGCCGATGCCCGTGTCCGCCGGGATGTCCCGGTGCGCGCGGCGGGCGCCGGTGTTTGGGGGGGACCACGTCCCGCCGCGCGCACCGCCCGCCGGATCCTGGTGAGGGGATCTCGTTGTTACTCCGGCGGGCCGTGAAGGGTTGACCCGATGGTGTCACCCCCGTCCGGGCATCGACGGCGGCGTTAATCCAGTTCTAAGGAAGACTTGCGCATCGGGAGAGGAACGCGCGGCCGGGAAGGCATAGGACCCGCGCGCTCGCGCCGGTGTCAATCCCGCGCGGCGCGTGGCCGGGGCCACCGCCGGGCGGTGGTGTCCCGTTCCCGGGCCAGTCGGCCCACCAGGCCGAAGCGATTGACCTGGTGCGGCGGTGCCTCGGCGTCGGCGAGGAGCATCACGACGCTCGCACCGCCCAGGCGGGCCCGGTCGATGCTCACCGAGCCGCTGGCTTGCTGGGCTACCCGATGGGCAATGTCCAGTCCGAGGCCGGTCGAGCCCTTGTCGCTGGCGCCTCGGCGCAGCGCCCGGTCCGGATCGGCGATTCCCGGTCCCGCGTCGTCGACCCGCAGCGCGACGTAGCCGTCCCGCCGGGAGATCGCCACCTCGAAGGCCGTGCCCTGCGGCGTGTAGCGGAAGACGTTGCCGAGCACCGCGTCCAGGGCCGCGGCCAGTTCGGCGCGCGGCACCGGCACCGGGATCCGCAGTTGTGCCCCGATCACCTTGTGCAGCCGGTGCTGGTCGCCCGCCAGGGCCGACCAGAACACCATCCGGTCGCGGACCACCTCGCTGGCGTCGCACACGGCCGGCTCGGTCTCCTGGGTCACGGACTTCCGGGCGGTGTTGATCAATACGTCGACTTCGCCCTCCAACGTGACGATGGCCTGCCTGATCCGGCGGATCGTGCGGCGACGGTCGAGTTCGGCGGCCGAGAACGAACCGACGCTGGTGTCGTCGGAGTCCAACGCGTCTGCGTCGAGCCGCAGGACGGTCAATGGGGTGCGGAGCCGATGGGACAGGTCGGCGACGAGTTCCCGCTCGTTCGTGCTCGAGGTGACCAGCCGGTCAGCCATCCGGTTGAAGGCATGGCCGGCCTCGGCCAGTTCCCGCGGCCCGCTCGGCTGGATCCGGACATCCAGGGCGCCATCGCCGACCGCCAGGGCGGCGGCCGCCAGGCTCCGGGCCGACCCCACCGCCCGCGCGGCGATCCGGTCGACCACCACAACGGAGGCGACCACCAGGCCGAACGCGAGCCCGGCGAGCGCCCACCAGGTGTCCGCGCCGGTGCGCATCGTCGCCTCGGGTACGAACACCTCGATGACGGCCACCTTGGCGCCGATCCGGACGGGTTCCAGGCGTACCACGCCGCCGGGCACATCGGTGATGACCGGACGCATGCCGGCGGCGGCCCGTTGGACGTCCTCGGGCCGGGCGCGGGCGGGGCCGCCGGCCTTGACGCCGTGCAGGGCGGGGCGGTCGTTGCCGACGGCCACGCTGCGGGTCGCCCGCTCGACCGCCGTCGGGTCGGCGGTGACGGCGAGGGCGCCGGCCACCACGCCGCTGCGCCGGGCGGCCTCGGCCAGGGCCGTGTCCCGGGCGTCGTGCTCGCGGGACAGGCCCAAGGGTACGAGGAAGACCAGCGCGATGATCGACGTCATGCCGGCCGCGAGCACGGCCAGCGCCGGCCTCAGTCCGGCGCCACCAGCCGGAAACCGACCCCCCGCACGGTGCGCAGGTAGCGCGGCTTCGCCGCGGTCTCGCCCAGCTTGCGGCGCAGCCAGTAGAGATGTACGTCGATCGTCTGGTCCTCGCCCACCCACGGCTGGCGCCATACCTCCTCCAACAACTCCCGGCGGGACACTACCCGGCCCGGACGGGCGGCGAGATAGGCCAGCAGGTCGAACTCCTTGCGGGTCAGCGCCAGCGACACCCCGTCCAACTGGGCACTGCGTTCGCCGATGTCCACCCGCAGCCCGCCGACCTCGTGCACCGCCGGTTGGACCGACCGGCTGGCCCGCCCCACCCGCCGAAGCACGGTGGTGATCCGGGCATCCAGATGGGCGCCGGTGAACGGTTTGACCATGTAGTCGTCCGCGCCGGCGCGCAGCAGCTGTACGATCGCCTGCTCGTCGTCCCGGGCGGTGGCGATGATGATCGGCACGTCGGTGATCCCGCGCAACATTCGTAGCGCGTCGGCCCCGTCGAGGTCCGGCAGGCCGAGATCGAGTACGACCAGGTCGGGTGTCTCGGCCGCGACCCGGCGCAGGGCGTCGAGAGCCGTGCCGACCGCATGCACGGTGTGCCCGCGGTCGGCCAACGAGCGAAGCATCGCCCCGCGTACGACGTGGTCGTCTTCGACCAGGAGCACCGTGGCCACGTGACGACGCTACTTCCCAGCGCAAGCCGGCCGGAGGACGGGTTTGGCACCGGCCTGCGGCCGACGCCGCCGATGGGTGCCGGACCGCCCGGTCAGGGCAGGCGCAGCACCCAGCGGTAGGCCTGCACCATCCCGGTGTCGAACCCCGCGGCGGACCCCCAGAGGAAGAGCCGGAAACGGCGGTAGAGCGGTTCCCCCCACCGGCGTACGACCTCGTCCCGGGCCCCGTCCAGCCGCCGGGCCCACTCCCGGCAGGTCAGGAAGTAGTTGTGCCGGTCGTCCTCGACGCTGAGCAGTTCGAACGGCGACCGGGCCACCTGCTTGAGGTACTGGTGCAGCAGCAGCGGCGCCGAGTTGCCCGGGTAGACGTAGCGCTTCATGAAGGTCGACACCCCGTGCTTGCGGCGCATCGCCAGCGCATCCAGGTAGACCTTGCCGCCCGGCCGCAGCAACTCGGCGTACTTCCGGAGCGTGGTCCGGTAGTCGGGTAGGTGCTCGGTCACCCCCATGTTGACGATCGCGTCGTACGGCTGGTCGGACCGGTAGCCGAAGATGTGCTGGCGGACGACCCGGACCGGGAGTTGCTCGCGGGCGAAGAGATCCACCAGGAACCGCTCGGACTCCTTGGACAGGGTCGTGGTGGTGACCTCGACCCCCTGGCGGGCGGCGTACTCGGAAAATGCGCCCCAGCCGCCACCGACCTCGAGCACCCGGGCGCCCGGTTTGGCGTCGATGGCCTCCAGCGCGAGATCCATCTTTCGGGTCATCGCGTCTTCCAGCGGCTCGTCGTCGTACGCGAACACGCCCTCGGTGTAGCAGCGGTGCCGAGTGTCGAGGAAGCTCAAGAAGAACTCGCTGTCCTCGTCGTAGTGGTGGGAGATCGCCCGCCGGTCGTCCTCCTTGCGGCCGCGGACCAGCGCGCCCGGGGTGAACCGGGACAGATAGGCGATCGGATGGAAGTCGGAGAAGAACGACCGCATCCGCAGGGCGGCGGCCAGGTCGCCGTCGACATCGAGCCAGCCCTGCAGATAGGCCACGGCCACCCCGAACTGGTCGAGGCCGGCCAGTGCCTTCGCGCCCCGCGCGTCCTTCACGGTGATCGTGAACGCCGGTTGGCCGGCGCCGAAGGTGTGTGCCGGTCCACCGGCGGGTGCCACCGCGAAGGGCACCTCCGGACGGCCGGCGAAGAAGGTCTCGTACCGCCGCTGCAGCGCGGCGATCAGGTCGGTGGCTGCCACGGCGTCAATGTAACGCCGGACCGCTCCGGCGGCAGCTCAGCCCGCCACGACAGATAGCATCGGAGAGCCGAACTGTCGGCGTCGCCGCTTACCTGCGATCGAAGGAGTCCCCCGTGTCCGCACCTCGTACCGCCGCCGGAGCCGACCCCGTCGTGGTCCCGGCCGGCACGACGGCGGCCGACGCGGTGGCCGCCGCCGGCCTGCCCACGACCGGGCCGAAGGCGATCGTGGTGGTGCGGGAACTGCCTCCCGACGGCTCGATCGGCCGACTGCGCGACCTGGACTGGGCACCGGACGAGGACAGCACCGTCCAGCCGGTGGCCGTCGACGAGCCGGAGGGGTTGACCGTGCTGCGCCACTCGACCGCGCACGTGCTCGCCCAGGCGGTGCAGGACCTGTTCCCCGAGGCGAAGCTCGGCATCGGACCGCCGATCGACAACGGCTTCTACTACGACTTCGACGTCGACCGACCCTTCCAGCCGGACGATCTGGCGAAGCTCGAAAGGCGGATGCAGGAGATCGTCAAGTCGGGTCAGCGGTTCCGCCGGCGGCGCTTCAGCAGCGTGGACGAGGCGAAGGCCGAGCTGGCCGGTGAGCCGTACAAGCTGGACCTCGTGGCCATGAAGGGCGAGCGGGATCACGGCGACGTCAAGGAGGAAGGGCTGGACAACAGCCAGGTGATGGAGATCGGCGAGGGTGAGCTGACCATCTACGACAACCTCGCCGCCACCGAAGACAAGGTGTGCTGGTCCGACCTCTGCCGCGGCCCGCACCTGCCGAACACCCGCCTGATCGGGGCGTTCAAGCTGATGCGCCCCGCCGCGGCGTACTGGCGCGGCTCGGAGAAGAACCCGCAACTGCAGCGGATCTACGGCACCGCCTGGCCAACGCGGGACGCGCTCAAGGCGTACCTGAAGCTGCTGGAGGAGGCCGCGCGGCGCGACCACCGCAAGCTCGGCGCCGAACTCGACCTCTTCAGCTTCCCCGAGGAGATCGGCTCCGGCCTCGCGGTGTTCCACCCTAAGGGCGGCATCATCCGCCGCGAGCTGGAGAACTACTCCCGGCGCCGGCACGAGGAGGCGGGATACGAGTTCGTCAACACCCCGCACATCACCAAGGCGCAGCTGTTCGAGACCTCCGGTCACCTGCCGTACTACGCGGACACGATGTTCCCGCCGATGCACCTCGAGGGTGCCGAGTACTACCTCAAGGCGATGAACTGCCCGATGCACAACCTGATCTACCGGTCGCGCGGTCGGTCCTACCGTGAGCTGCCGATGAGGCTCTTCGAGTTCGGGTCGGTCTACCGGTACGAGAAGTCGGGCGTGGTCCACGGGCTGACCCGGGTGCGCGGCCTGACCCAGGACGACTCGCACTCGTACTGCACCCGGGAGCAGGCGCCATCCGAGATCAAGCACCTGCTCGGCTTCGTGCTCAGCCTGCTGAAGGACTTCGGCATC
>DASVMV010000102.1:0-6012 GCA_036384155.1 Micromonosporaceae bacterium | reverse complement strand
GGATGCCCGGTTCGCGCCCGGCCGCTTTGTGGGAGGGATCTGATGACCGCGTTCGACGACCACCACCCGCCCCGGCTCGACCTGGTGTCCGACTGCGTCCACTGCGGCTTCTGCCTGCCGACCTGTCCCACGTACGTGCTGTGGGGCGAGGAGATGGACTCGCCGCGGGGGCGAATCAACCTCATGGAACAGGGGCTCACCGGCGAGCCGCTGACCGACTCGATGGTCGCGCACTTCGACCGGTGCCTGGGGTGCATGGCCTGCGTGACCGCGTGCCCGTCCGGGGTCCGCTACGACCGGCTCATCGAAGACACCCGCCAGCAGGTGGAACGCCGGCACCCCCGGCCGGCCCGGGAGCGGGTGCTGCGCGAGGCCATCTTCGCGCTGTTTCCCTACCCCGAGCGGCTGCGACTGCTGCGCCGGCCGCTGCGCGCCTACCAGGCCGGCGGGCTGCAGTGGCTGATCCGGCGGACCGGACTACTGGAGCGGCTGGCGCCGATGCTGGCGACCCTGGACGCGCTCGCGCCGCGACTGCGGGTGGCCGGTCGCCCGCCGCAACGGGTGCCGGCGTACGGCCCGAAGCGCGCGACCGTCGGTATGTTGACCGGCTGCGTGCAGAGCGCGTTCTTTCCCGAGGTCAACGCAGCCACCGCCCGGGTGCTCGCGGCCGAGGGGTGCGAGGTCGTCATCCTGCCCGAGCGGCAGGGCTGCTGCGGCGCGCTGAGCGTGCACAACGGGCGGGAGGCGGAGGCGCAGCGCTTCGCGCGCACCCTGATCGACGCCTTCGAGCCCACCGGTATCGACTACTTCGTGGTCAACGCGGCCGGGTGCGGATCGACCTTGAAGGAGTACGGCGAGCTGCTGCGCGACGACCCGGCGTACGCCGAGCGGGCGGCGGCCTTCGCCGCGAAGGTGCGCGACCTGTCCGAGGTGCTCATCGAGCTGGGCCCGGTCGCCCGGCGGCATCGGCTGCCGGTGACCGTCGCCTATCACGACGCGTGCCACCTGGCGCACGCCCAGGGCGTCCGATCGCAGCCCCGGCAACTGCTGCGGGGAATCCCGGACCTGGAGGTACGCGAGATCGCCGACCCGGAGATCTGCTGCGGCTCGGCCGGGGTGTGGAACGTGCTCAACCCGGAGCCGGCCAGCGAGTTGGGTGACCGCAAGGCCCGGAATGTGCTGGCGACCGGCGCTCAGGTGCTGGTGACGGCGAATCCGGGTTGCCTGATGCAGATCGCCGCCGCGGCCCGGCGCGAGGGCGGCCGGATCGCGGTTGCGCATACCGCCCAGGTGCTCGACGCGTCGATTCTCGGCCGGCCGGTCGAGCACCTGCTCGCGTGACGGGAGGGGCCGGGTTCGGCCCCTCCCCTGACCGTGGTTAGAAGGTCACCAGCGGATCGCCGAAGAAATCGGAAATGAAGTTGATGAAGAAGAAACCGAAGAACACGAAGTTGGCGACCAGCAGCACGTAGTGCCACGGGCGCGGCCGGGCCGGCCGGGGCAGCTTGCTGTTCAGGTACATCAGCAGGAACGGGTAGATCAGCGCGCCCAGGTTGGACATGTTGGCCGACCACTGCACCAGGTTGACCGGCACCGCGAGGTGCAGGATCACCGCGATGACCACGAGCAGGACGAGCATGAACGGGTAGTAGAGCCGGCGCGGATCGCCCTCCAGCAGGCGGCGCAACCGCGGGCTGGTGGCATGCGCGGCGTCCGTGGTGACCCGCACCATTCCCTCGAAGATGCCGAGCTGCGTGCTGAACAGGATCAGCACGCCGACCAGCAGCATCAGGTAGAACATCCACGCGCCGTACTCGGGCCGGAATGCGGTGGCGACGAAGGTCGGTACGGTCGCGGCTGTCGGCTTCTGGCCGGACATCTCGACGGCGTGGGCCATGATGATCGTGGGCAGGAGCATGCCGAGCATCGCCCCGATGAAGAAGATGCCCCACATGTCGGTGAGCAGCAGCCGGTACCAGCGCCGCCAGCGACCGGCGTTGGCCGGGTCGTCCGGGAAGGTCACGCCGCTGGCGAGCAGTTCGCTCCGTTCGCCGCGCAGGCCCGAGATGAACCCGGTCCGGTAGCCCATGCCGTAGCCCTTGTCCCGGTAGTGACCCATCACGTACCAGTTGAGGCCGGAGGCGAGGGCGGTGAATCCGGCGAGCCCGCCGAGTTGCGTGGCGGTGATCCCCTTCGGCGGGGCGGCCGGGGTGAAGAACCCGCGGATGCCCTCCCACCAGATGTTGAAGGGCACGACGAACAGGGCGACGAGCAGGAGCGCGACCAGGATGATCCCCACCATGAGCCAGTTGGCAAGCTCAAGAGTGCGGCTGATCCGCTTGGCCGCGGCGGTGATGAGGAACACCAGCACGAGCAGGGCGATCGCCCACACCCGCGGCTCCTCCGCGCCCGTCGGTGCGACCTTGCCGTGCACGAGGGCGTACACCCCCTGCCCGGCCGACGCCGCCCAGCCGCCGGCGATGAACGCGAAGATCACCACGAACACCGACAGCGGCACCCAGAGCAGATAGCCGGGTGGCACCCGCCCCCAGCCGACCACCGGCACCTCGCCGGTGGCCATGACGTACCGGGAACACTCGACGTTGTAGAAGGTCTGCAGCACGGCCGAGACGAGAATCACCCAGCCGACGCCGATGAAGCCGAACTGCCCCACGGCCTGCGGTCCGAGCAGCCACTCGCCGCTGCCGATCGAGATACCCAGGGCGATCAGGCTGGGGCCCAGGGCGTACTGGACGAGTTCCCGGGCCCCGAGCCTTCGGACCTTGAAAACCTCCTCCGGCTCGGGCAAATCGGCGACGGTGAGCGGCGGACGGCTGGCCCCAAGCGGATATGAGCGGACGTCCGGAGCCCGAGTGACATCGGTCATTAAGCACCTCCTCTAGGAATTGGCACCCCTTGATCCATGGTCGTACCGCGTTAGACCGGAATCAATATCCGTTCGGCCTAGGCGGAACGGCGCCGGGGCCCGGCCGCCGACAGCAGTGCCGGCAGATGCCGGCGGTGGCGCGCGATCAGCACGGCGCCCAGCGCGGCGTAGGCCGCCGCGACCAGGTACCGGATGTCCGGGGTCGGGAAGACGAACTGGGCGGCGAAGAGGCCAAGCAGCAGCAGCGCCTCCGCCCGGGTGATCAACAGATCGAGGAGCACCGCGACCCCGAACACGGTCTGCGCGGTGGTGAGCACCAGTTCCTCGGTCTGCCGGGCGTCCAGCGGCAGGCCGGTCGCCGCACCCCCGCCCAGGTAGAACGCGACCGGCAGGCAGGCGATCAGCAGCGTCCACTGGTTGAGCTTGGCGGCCAGCAGCGCCCCGAGCCCGTCGTTGGCCCGGCCGCGCAGCGCGAACGCAATGGCGACGATCACCTCCGGCGCCTCCGAGGCGATCGGCGCGAGCCACTGGACGAGGAGGAACTCGTCGATGCCGAACGCGGCGCCGGCCGCGATGAGCGCGTCGCCGAAGGGTTTGGCCGAGACCAGCACGAAGCCGGCCGCGGCGACGAACATCCCGACGAACACCGGCCGGCGGATGGCCTTCGGCCGGGTGGCGACCGCGGCGGGTACGCCGGCAACCGGCTCCTCGCCGCCCTCGGCGTGCCGGATGCGCAGCAGGTACCACGCGAAGATCCCGCCCAGGACGATGGTGTCGTACCAGGCCAGACGGCGGGTCAGCGGGATGACCAGGGCGTACACCGTGGCAATCGACAGGAAGACGATCTCGATCCGCCGGTGCGGCGCAAGCCGTACGGCGTTGCGCTCCCCCGGCTTTCCGCGCCGGCGTACCGCCCAGATCGCGGCGAGAACGAGCAACGGCCAGGCCACGCCGATCAGCAACCGGTTGGCCCCGGTCATGTTCGCCGCGGCGTACGCCGCGAAGGCGTGGCGGCTACCGGCCGCGTAGGCGAAGTAGATGTCGATGGCGTACTCGGGCAGGATCGCGACCAGGGCGAGGACGGCCAGCGCGAGGCTGCCGGACAGGTCCACCCGCGCGGCCTCGGAGGCCCACAGCAGCAGCGCGACCGCGGCCAGCACGCCGGTGCCGAAGACGACGACCGCGGCCGCCGGGGGAAGGGCGATGTGCGTCTGTCGCACGATGACGGCGGGCAGTCCGGCGGCGAGGGCGACGGCGATGCGCAGAACGGCCGCGCGCGGGCGGCAGGTGACCTGTACCTCGATCCCCACGGCCTCACCCCCGTGCTGCTGAGCCTGCCGCACGGGCCGACCGGCGGGGATTGAACCGGGCTATCCGGGCAGGCTCACTCCGCGGTGACCGGGATGGCCTGGGCCGGAATCCGCACCCGGTTCGGACGCCAGGTGCGGCCGTTGGCATAGACGATGCGGAACCCGAGGTAGTGGGCCATCGGAGCCCAGTGCGCCGAACCCATCCGCAGCTCGGCCGCGTTGAGCCGCTGACCGTTGGCCAGCACGTCGAGCAGGACGGTCTCGAAGGCCGCCGACTCGACCCAGTCGACTTCCCGCGTATAACCGCAGATCAGGCCGGCGCCGGTCGCGGCAAGGAAGTCCTGCAGGCGGGCGTCGGAGGCCCGCAGCACCGAGCAGCTACCGAAGTAGAGCCGCTTGCCCTCGCACCGGCCCGCCATCTGCTGCTCCACGTCGTCGAGGTCGACGCTGTGCCAGTCGGTGAGGCAGAGCTTGGTCGGCTCGCCGTGCATCGCGAAGAAGCCCACCCGGTAGTCGGCGTACTGCCGCAGCAGCCACCGGTTGAGAAAGTACGACAGCTCGTCCGGGGTGGCGGCGTCCTTGTGGATGAAGCGGATGCGACCGAGGCGTTCGAGCAGTTCGAGGGTGGGGAGAACCGAGCCGCGCTCGTTGAGGTCGCGGTGCCACTGCCCTTCGATGCAGAACACCCCGCCCCGCGCCACATCGCCTCCCCGTCAGTCGGTGGGCCAGCTCAGGACACTACTGCGGGCGTCTGACCTCGACTCGGCCGGCTCGCCGTCCCAGCGCGCGGCGTGCGAAACTACGCCCGAAAAGGAGGTGACCCGGACATGACGGACGTGGGCGTCCAGGGCGGGGCGGCGCATGAGATGTTCGGCGCCGACCTCGCTTCCCGCGCGCTGGGCATCGAGCTGGTGTCCGCTGCCGAGGGGCGCGCGGTCGCCAGGATGCGGGTCACCGCCGCGATGGTCAACGGACACAAGATCGCCCACGGTGGGTACGTCTTCCTGCTGGCCGACACCGCCTTCGCCTGCGCCTGCAACAGCTGGGGCCCGGTGACGGTGGCGGCCGCCGCCGACATCACGTTCGTCCGACCCGCCCGCGAGGGCGACCTGCTGGTCGCGCGGGCCGAGGAGCGCATCCGGTACGGCCGCAGCGGCGTGTACGACGTCACGGTGCGGCGCGGCGACGAGGTGGTGGCCGAGTTCCGGGGCAGCAGCCGGGTGGTCGGCCAGGTGCGCGCGACCCCCTGAGCCCGGCAGCGCGGCGCGCCACCGCCTGACCTGGGCCGAGTGGACGCCGATCGGTGCGGAACGCGGATATCAGTCGCGGTACACGGAGAAGATCTTGCGGTTGTCCTCCGGCGCGGCGTCCGGGCAGTACTCGTCGCGCTGGCCTGCCGACCAGACGTCGGTAAGCCACCGGGATATCCGGCTATCCGCGCCGTCCGCGGCCGCCGATGACCGCATACCAAGGCGGAAGGTGCGCGATTCGCCCACGCCGAGATAGCCCTTCTCGCACTTGGCGCCGGCCGGAAAGCCCGGCTTGCGGGAGACAAGCAGCGTGCACCCGGCCCAGTCGCCGCCGTCGGCCGCCATGCTCTCCGGGACCTCGACGGTGAACATCAGCCGCCATACGGGCGCCGGCCCGTTGTTACGGATGGTCAACACCAGTGCGCCGCGCCGGACCCCGTCGACCGCCTTCGCGAGCCGGAGGCCCCGGGTGCTCGGGGTGAGATCGGTGATGTCGCGCATCGGATCGTAGGACTGCGCCCGCCGGCCCGGCGTACTGGCCGACGCCGCATCGGCGGGGCCGGCG
>DASVMV010000101.1:0-6174 GCA_036384155.1 Micromonosporaceae bacterium | reverse complement strand
AGGACGCCGCGACGCTGGCGTCGCTGCTCCGCGAGGCGGCACCGGGCGCCGCGCTGCGGTCGGCGGTCCGGGCGTACGACCGGATGCGCCGCCCCCGGGTCGCTACCGTGGTCCGGCAGACCCGGCGCATGTCGGCGGTGCTGCGCAGCCGGAGCCGGCTGGCGCTGCGCGCGCGGAATGCGGCCCTCGGTGCGGTCACTCCCCGCCTGCCGGGCAGCGCCGCGGAGATCGCGGCGCAGTGGCGCCCGCCAGCGTGAGGCGACCTTTCGCAACAGCGCTCGCCCTGCTGCCCTCGCAAGAGTCAGGGCAGGACCGCCGACGGTTCGGCAATGCAGGCGGTGCCGATCCGCCGGAATCCGGCCCGCACGTACACCCGCGCGATGTCCTCACTGCCGGCCGACAGGAACACCAGTCCGGTGCCGGCGTCCAGCAACCGCCGGGCCAGCGTTGCGGTGACCGCCGCGGCCAGCCCGCGGCCCCGGGCGGCCGGCAGCGTCGCCACGCCCGCGATCTCCGCCACATCGCCGGCGCGCATCGCCGTCCCGCTGGCCAACGCACCCTCGCCGGGCGCCTCGGCCAGGGCGAACAGCCGCGAGCCGGTCTTCGCCCGGAAGCCCTCTGCCGTCACGACCTCCGGCGGGAGGAGACCCAGCGCGGCCTCCCGCTCGGCCGGACCCGCGTCCCCCCGGTCGGTGCCCGGCGAGCTGAAGCCGATCGTCTCGACCGCCCGCCGGGTGGCGAGATCGGCAGCGAAGCCCGGCTCTGCGGGATCGAGTAGCCGCACCGGCACGTCGGACAGCCCGGTCGGATCGGGCAGCGCCGCCGGGTCCAGCACCATCAGGGGAGCCTCCAGCACGGCCAGCCCCGCCGAGCGGGCCACCGCCAGCAGGCCTGGCGTGGTCTCGTGGACCCACTCGAGCGCTTCCGGAAGGCCGAGCTCGCGCTGCCGTTCGCGCACGGCGGCGACGTCAGCGGCGGACGGCTGGTCGCTCGCGTCCAGCCTCGGTCGGGCGTAGAAGGGAGAGCCGCCGGCGGCGTCCCGGACGAAGAGAACCAGCCCCCCGATTTCCTCGGTCCGGGCGGCGTCCCGTGGCACGGCATCGTAGAACTGCTCCAACCGCGAGAACACGTCGCGCGCAAGGGTGGTCATCGGGCGAGACTACCGGTCGGCAATCCCGCGCAGCCGCGAATTCGTCGGCCGGCGGCGACCGGGGCTGGCGGCGTCCGGCCCGGTCTGCCGTAGACTGGGCACCCACCACCAGGGCCGACGTCGTCCCGATCGTGAACCCAGGGCGAGCAACGACGGGAGACCCGGTGGCTTCTTTTTACCCCCAGGCAACCCAGGCCGGCCCTACCCGGGCCGGAACGGCCATGCCCGCGCGGGGCTTGTACGACCCCGGTCGAGAGCACGACGCATGTGGAGTGGCGTTCGTGGCCGACCTGTACGGCCGGCGCTCGCATGACGTGGTCGCCCGAGGGCTGGACGCCTTGTGCCGGCTCGACCACCGCGGCGCCCGGGGCGCCGAACCGAACACCGGAGACGGCGCCGGCATCATGATCCAGGTCCCGGACGACTTCCTCCGGGCCGTGGCGGACTTTCCGCTTCCGCCGCCCGGGCAGTACGCCACCGGCCTGGTGTTCCTCCCCGATGACGACGCCGCGGAGGCCCGGGCCCGCCGGGTGCTCGACAAGTACGCCCGAGCGGAGGGGGCGGACCTGCTGGGTTGGCGGGTCGTCCCGGTCGAGCCCACCGGCCTCGGCGACACGGCCCTGGCCGCGATGCCCCGGGTGCGGCAGCTCTTCCTCGCCGCGCGCCGGACCGCCGACGCCCCCGCCGGTCCCGCGGGCTCCCCGCTGTCCGGCATCGACCTGGACCGGGTAGCGTTCTGCGTTCGCAAGCGGACCGAGCGGGAAACCGCCGAGCGGGGCGTTCCGGCGTACTTCCCCTCGCTGTCGGCGCGGACGTTCGTATACAAGGGAATGCTCACGCCCGCGCAGCTTCCGGCGTTCTTTCCGGATCTGCGCGACGAGCGGCTCACCAGCGCCATCGCGATGGTGCACAGCCGGTTCTCCACCAACACCTTTCCGTCCTGGCCGCTGGCTCACCCGTACCGGTTCATCGCCCACAACGGTGAGATCAACACCATTCGCGGCAACCGCAACTGGATGCAGGCCCGGGAGGCGCTGCTGCATACCCCGAACCTGCCCGGCGACCTCCGCCGGCTCTTTCCGGTATGCACCCCGGGCGCCTCGGATTCGGCCAACTTCGACGAGGTCCTCGAACTGCTGCACCTGGCCGGACGCAGCCTGCCGCACGCCGTGCTGATGATGATCCCCGAGGCGTGGGAGAACGACCCGGCCATGCCGGCGGACAAGCACGCCTTCTACCGCTTCCACGCCAGCCTGATGGAGCCGTGGGACGGGCCGGCGTCGGTCGCGTTCACCGACGGCACCGTCGTCGGGGCCGTCCTGGACCGCAACGGCCTGCGACCCGGGCGGTGGTGGCGCACCGCGGACGGCCTGGTGGTGCTCGGCAGCGAGGCCGGCGTACTCGACCTGGACCCGGCCCGGGTCATTGCCAAGGGACGGCTGCAGCCGGGCCGGATGTTCCTGGTCGACACCGCCGCCGGGCTCATCGTCGAGGACGACGAGGTCAAGCGAGGCCTGGCCGCCGAGCGGCCGTACGCCGAGTGGCTGCACGCGGGACTGATCGAGCTGACCGACCTGCCGGCGCGCGAGCACATCGTGCACACCCATGACTCGGTACGCCGCCGGCAGCAGACCTTCGGCTACACCGAGGAGGAGCTGAAGATCCTGCTGGCGCCGATGGCTCGGGCCGGCGCCGAACCCATCGGGTCCATGGGCACCGACACGCCGATCTCGCCGCTGTCGACCCGGCCGCGACTGCTCTACGACTACTTCCATCAACTGTTCGCCCAGGTCACCAACCCGCCGCTGGACGCGATCCGGGAGGAGTTGGTGACCAGCCTGGTCTCCACGATCGGGCCGGAGGGCAACCTGCTGGACCCGGGTCCGGCCAGTTGCCGGCAGGTCGTGCTGCCGTACCCGGTGATCGACAACGACGAGCTGGCCAAGATCCTGTCCATCGACGAGGACGGCGACATGCCCGGCTTCAAGGCGGTCCGGGTCTCCGGGCTGTACCGGATTCGCGAGGGTGCGGACGGGATCAAGGCCCGCCTGGTCGAGATCTGCCGGCACGTGTCCGAGGCGATCGAGGACGGGGTGCGGATCCTGGTGCTGTCCGACCGGGACTCCAATGCCCATCTCGCGCCGATCCCGTCGCTGCTGCTGACCGCGGCCGTGCACCAGCACCTGGTGCGCGAGCAGACCCGCACCCAGGTCGCGCTGATCGTGGAGTCGGGGGACTGCCGGGAGGTGCACCACGCGGCCGTGCTGATCGGGTACGGCGCGGCGGCGGTCAACCCGTACCTGGCGTTCGAGTCGGTCGAGGACCTGGTCGCCGCCGGAGTATTGGCCGGAGTCAACCCGACCGAACCGCATGAGCCGCCAGCGCAGATGGCGGCAAAGGCGGTCCGCAACTACGTGAAGGCGCTCGGCAAGGGCGTCCTGAAGATCATGTCGAAGATGGGCATCTCGACCGTCTCGTCGTACTGCGGGGCTCAGGTCTTCGAGGCCGTCGGCCTGGACACCCGACTGGTGCAGCGCTACTTCGCCGGCACGCCGAGCACCATCAGCGGCATCGGGCTGGACGAGATCCACGCCGAGATCGCCGCCCGGCACGCGTTGGCCTGGCCGGCGGCGCCGGACGCCGGCCCGCGCCGGCTCGAGGTCGGCGGGGAGTACCAGTGGCGCCGCGAGGGCGAGCTGCACCTGTTCGACCCGGAGACGGTCTTCCTGCTCCAGCACGCCACCCGCAGCCGGCAGTACGACATTTTCCGCCGGTACACCGCGGCGGTCGACGCCCGGGCGGCGCGGGCCGGATCGCTGCGCGGCCTGTTCACCCTGCGCACCGGCGTACGGCCGCCGGTGCCGCTGGACGAGGTGGAGCCGGCGACCGAGATCGTCAAGCGGTTCGCGACCGGCGCCATGTCGTACGGGTCGATCTCGGCCGAGGCGCACGAGACGCTCGCGGTGGCGATGAACCGGCTCGGGGGCCGGTCCAACACGGGCGAGGGCGGCGAGGACGTCGAGCGGCTCTACGACCCGGCCCGCCGCTCTGCGGTCAAGCAGGTAGCCAGCGGCCGGTTCGGGGTGACCACCGAATACCTGGTCAACGCCGACGACCTCCAGGTGAAGATGGCCCAGGGCGCCAAGCCCGGCGAGGGTGGGCAACTGCCGGGCAACAAGGTCTGGCCGTGGATCGCCCGGACCCGGCACGCCACCCCGGGCGTCGGGCTGATCTCCCCGCCGCCGCACCACGACATCTACTCCATCGAGGACCTCGCGCAACTGGTGCACGACCTCAAGTGCGTCAACCCGGCGGCCCGGGTGCACGTCAAGCTGGTCAGCGAGGTCGGCGTCGGCACGGTCGCCGCCGGGGTGGCGAAGCTCAAGGCCGACGTGATCCTGATCTCCGGGCACGACGGCGGCACCGGGGCCTCCCCGCTGAACTCGCTCAAGCACGCCGGCACGCCGTGGGAACTGGGGCTGGCCGAAACCCAGCAGACGCTGCTGCTCAACCGGCTGCGGGACCGGGTCACCGTACAGGTCGACGGCCAGCTCAAGACCGGGCGCGACGTGGTGGTCGCGGCCCTGCTCGGCGCCGAGGAGTTCGGCTTCGCCACCGCACCGCTGATCGTCGCGGGTTGCGTGATGATGCGGGTCTGTCACCTGGACACCTGTCCCGTCGGCATCGCCACCCAGAACCCGGTGCTGCGGGAACGCTTCACCGGACGGCCGGAGTTCGTGGAGAACTTCTTCCTCTTCCTGGCCGAAGAGGTCCGCGGCTACCTCGCCGAGCTGGGCTTGCGGACGCTGCAGGAGGCGATCGGGCAGGTCGAGCTGCTGGACATCGCACCGGCGGTGGAGCACTGGAAGGCACGCAGCCTGGACCTGACGCCGGTGCTCGCCGCGCCGGACGTGCCGCCGGGCGCGGCCCGCCGGCAGGTTCGGGAGCAGGACCACGGCCTCGACCGGGCTCTGGACAACGAGCTGATCGCCCTCGCCGGGCCGGCGCTGCGCGACGGCACACCGGTGCGGGCCAACCTCGCGGTGCGTAACGAGCATCGCAGCGTCGGCGCGATGCTCGGCGGGCAGGTCACCCGCCGGTACGGCGGTGTCGGGCTGCCGCCGGACACCATCGAGTTCGACCTGCGCGGCACGGGGGGCCAGTCGTTCGGCGCGTTCCTGCCCCGCGGGGTCACCCTCCGCTTGCAGGGGGACGCGAATGACTACGTCGGCAAGGGCCTGTCCGGGGGTCGGATCGTGGTCCGGCCGGACGCCCGGGCGCCCTTCGTCGACGGCGCGGCCGCGCCCGGCGAGCGGGCCGAAGACCAGATCATCGCCGGCAACACGATCCTGTACGGCGCCACCGGCGGGGAGCTGTTCCTGCGGGGCCGGGTGGGGGAGCGGTTCGCGGTGCGCAACTCCGGCGCGGTGGCGGTGGTCGAAGGGGTCGGCGACCACGGCTGCGAGTACATGACCGGCGGCACGGTTGTTGTCCTTGGCGGATGCGGCCGCAACTTCGCCGCCGGCATGTCGGGCGGTACCGCCTTCGTTTGGCGGCTGGACCGGCGGCGGGTCAACACGGAGCTCGTCGAGCTGTCGTCGCCCGACGACGGTGAGCGCGACGTTCTGCACGGACTGGTGCAGCGGCACTTCGCGGAGACCGACTCGGCGGTCGGCGAGGAACTGCTCAAGCGGTGGCCGGAGGCGGTGGAGGAGTTCACCGCGGTCGTACCGCGCGACTACAAGCGGGTGATGGCCGCGATCCGGGCGGCCGAGGCCGCCGGCAGCGACGTCGACCGGGCGGTGATGGAGGTGGCTCGTGCCTGACCCACACGGTTTCCTGCGGTACGGCCGCAGGCTGCCTGCCCGTCGGCCGGTACTGGTGCGGATCACCGACTGGCGGGAGGTCTACCCACCGGCGGGCGAGGACCTGATCCGGGAACAGTCCACCCGGTGCATGGACTGCGGCATTCCGTTCTGCCACGAAGGGTGCCCCCTGGGCAACCGGATCCCGGACTGGAACGA
>DASVMV010000100.1:0-5419 GCA_036384155.1 Micromonosporaceae bacterium | reverse complement strand
CTGGGACCGCGGGGCCGGATGGCGGCGGGTGGCGCTGCGGGCCGGCACCGTCGCGCTCTGCGCGACGACCGCGCTCGCCGCCGCCCTGGTGTGGGTGAACCGCCAGGTGGAGACGTACACCTCGTGGTCGGATCTGGCTGGCACTCCGGTGAGCGCGGCCGCGCAGGCGGCGGTTCCGCCGCCGGGTGGCGGCTCTGGTGGCCACCTGGTGACGCTCACCGTCTCCGGCGAGGCCAGCGGCCTCACGCTGCCGATGATGGTGTACCTGCCGGCCGCCTACAACGCCCGCCCCGCCGCCCGCTTCCCGGTCATCGAGGCGCTGCACGGCTTCCCGGGCTCGCCGATGTCGTGGACGCACAGCCTGCGGGCGACCGAGTACCTCGACCGGGAGATCGCCGCCGGGCGGATGGCGCCGACGGTGGTGCTGTTTCCGTACACGACGCCGGACCCGCTGGTGGACACCGAGTGCACCAACCTCAGCCACGGACCGCAAGCCGAGACGTTCCTGACCGTCGATGTGCCGGCGGCCGCCAGGAAACGCCTACGCGTGCGGACCGACCGGGCCGGCTGGGGGCTGATCGGCTACTCGGCCGGGGGGTTCTGCGCCACCAACCTGGCCCTGCGCCACCCGGCCAGCTACGCCGCCGCGGCCAGCCTCTCCGGCTACGCCGTCCCGGGCATCGCCATCGGCGACGGCACCGAACACACCCTGAACAAGGACGTCTGGCGGCTGCAGCACCTACCGCTGCCGGCCCTCGCGCTGTACCTGGGCTGCGCCCGTGCGGACCGGTCGGCGCTGAGCAACACCGTCGCTCTGGCCCGGCTGGCCCGCGCGCCGATCAGCGTCACCACCGCGTACGTCAGCGGCGGCGGCCATAACGGCCAGACGTGGCGGACATTGGAGGCACCCGCGTTCGACTGGCTGTCCAGCTGGCTGGCCCGACCGCTGGCGGCGGGCTGATCGGCGCGGCCGCTCCGGGCGCCGATGCTCGCGGCCGTGTGGGTGGCGCGGGCACCGGTCGGCGACCCGCGGCTCGTGGTCGCGCTGATGATGGCGCCTGTCTCAGGCGAGGTTTCCACCCAACCGGGTGTAGCCGCGCAGCAGATCCCGGGCGATGATCAGCCGCTGCATCTCGTCGGTGCCTTCGAAGATCCGGTAGAGCCGCACCTGTCGGTACCAGCGCTCGATCGGCAACTCCCGGGTGTAGCCCATGCCGCCGTGAATCTGCAGCACCCGGTCGACCACCCGGTTCACCATGCCGGCGCCGTAGAGCTTGGCCATCGATGACGCGTGCCGCGGGTCCATGCCCTGGTCGACCGTCCAGGCCGCCCGCAGCACCAGCCAGCGGGCCGCCTCCAGCTCGGTCTCCGAGTCGGCGATCATCCACTGGATCGCCTGGTTGGTGCCGATCTTCGCGCCGAAGGTCTCCCGGGTGTTGGCGTAGTCGATCGCCATCTGCAGGGTCCGCTCGGCGATACCCAGCGCGTGCGACGGAATCGTGTACCGGCCCTTGCCAATCCACTGCATTCCCAACTCGAAGCCCTGACCGACCTCGCCGAGAATGTTGCGGTGCGGCACCCGGACGCCATCGAAGACCAGCGACGCCGGGCCGCCCTCACCCATGGTCTGGATGAACTCCGAGCGCCAGCCCATCGCGCGGTCAACCAGGAAGGCGGTCGCGCCGCCCCGGCGGGCCCCCTTCTCCCGATCGGTCACCGCGACCACGATCGCAAAGTCGGCGTCGTTGCCGTTGGTGATGAAGGTCTTTTCGCCGTCGAGGATCCAGTCGTGGCCGTCCCGGCGGGCACTCATCCGGATGTTCGCCGCGTCCGAACCGGCCCCCGGCTCCGTGATCGCGAAGCAGGAGATCCGCTCCCCCTCGATGGTGGGAATCAGGAACTCGCGCTTCTGCTCCTCGGTCGCGTGGAAAAGGATGTTGTCCGCCTCGCCGCCGAAGCGGAACGGCACGAACGTACGGCCCAGCTCGGTCCAGATCAACGACTGCATCACGGCGGGTAGGTCCATACCCCCGTACTCCTCCGGGGTGGCCAACCCCCAGAAGCCGAACTTTCTCGCCTTCAGCTGCAACTCCCGCAGCCCAGTACGGTCCAACCCGGGCTGGTGCGCCCGCTCCCGCCGCAGCAGCTCCTGCTCCAGCGGCATAACCTCCCTGCGAATGAAGTCGCGGGCCGTGTCACGGATGGCCCGCTCTTCGTCGGTGAGTGCGAAGTCCACGGTTCCCCCTGGGGTCTAAAAAGGCGCTGACGGCGGTGAGCGCACGTCCGATGAGCAGTTGCTGCGTCTGGCTGGTGCCCTCATAGCGGGTGCCGACGCGGCGTGCGCAGGTACGTGCCGACCGGGTGGAGGTCCATTGGCCATAAACTAGCGGTGCAAGTTTTAGTCCGTCCAGACCCCGTTGTGGCAGAGTTTGTGCGGATCATTGCTGAGGAGGAACCGATGCCCCGGCCGCGGCAGGCGCTGCTCAGTCGGCAACGGATCGTCGAGACCGCCGCCGCACTGATCGATTCCGACGGATTGGAAGGCTTCTCCACCCGCCGGCTCGCCGCCGAACTCGGCGTCCGTGGGCCGTCGCTGTACAACCACTTCGCCACCAAGGACGAGATCCTCGACGCGGTCGCCGACACCATCACCGGGCAGGTGGACGTGTCGTTCTTCGGCGCGATCGACTGGCGTGAGGCGCTACGTCGATGGGGGCACTCGTACCGCGCGGCGCTCGCCGCCCACCCGCATATCGTGCCGTACCTGGCCCGCGGCCCCGGGCGGCGTCCGGCCGCCTTGGCCATGGCCGACGCCGTCTACGGCGGACTGGTCGACGCGGGGTGGCCGCCGGCCCGGGCCACCCACATCGGCGCGCTCATGCGGTACTTCGTCGCGGGATCGGCGCTGGGCTCCTTCGCTCGGGGCTTCGTCGAGGACCCAGGGCTCTACGCCGAGCAGTATCCGCACCTCACCCAGGCCCACCGACTCGCCGGACATCAGCGGCGCGTCGACGAGGGAGCTTTCAGCCTCGGCCTCGACGCGCTCATCGACGGCCTGTCCCGCACGTACGAACGGACCGTCGGCCCGCTGCCGCCCCTCCCGGCCACCGCCGAGGCGTACTAGGGTCAAAACTTGCACCGCTAGTTTTGGGCGATGTGAGGGGACTCGATGGATATCCCGCGGACCGACTTCTACCTCGACGGACAGTGGGTCGCGCCCGCCTCCGGGCACACGCTCCCGGTCCGGAATCCGGCGACCGAGCAGGTCATCGCGACCGTACCGGCCGGCACGGCGACCGACGTCGACCGGGCCGTCACCGCCGCCCGGGCCGCATTCGACGGCTGGGCCCGCACTCCGCCGGCCGACCGGGCGGCGACTTTGGACCGGCTGCACGTCGCCCTGACCGCCCGGGCCGACGAGATCGCCCGCACCGTGGCCCTTGAGCTGGGCACACCGCTCAAGGTCGCCACCCGGATACAGGCCGGCCTCCCCCTCACCGTTCTGCGCAGCTACGTCAAACTGGCCGCGCAGCCGCCGGCCGAGCAGACCGTGGGAAGTTCGCTGGTGGTCCGGGAACCGGTCGGCGTGGTCGGCGCGATCACCCCGTGGAACTATCCGCTGCACCAGGTCGTGGCCAAGCTCGCCCCGGCGCTCGCCGCCGGCTGTACCGTCGTGCTGAAGCCGAGCGAACTGACGCCACTGGTGTCGTACCTGCTCTTCGACGCGATCGACGAGGCCCGGTTCCCACCCGGGGTGGTCAACCTGATCACCGGCACCGGTCCGGTGGTCGGTGAGGCCATCGCCACCCACCCCGGCGTCGACATGGTGTCCTTCACCGGGTCCACTGCCACCGGCCGGCGGATCTCCCACCTGGCGGCCGACCGCATCGCCCGGGTCGCGTTGGAACTCGGCGGCAAGTCGGCAAACGTGATCCTCGACGACGCGGACCTGGCCACGGCGGTGAAGGTGGGCGTTGGCAACGCCTTCCTCAACTCCGGGCAGACCTGCACCGCCTGGACCCGGATGCTGGTGCACCGGGCGCGCTACGACGACGCGCTGGCCCTCGCCGCGAAGGCCGCCGAGGGCTACCGGCTGGGTGACCCGTTCGACCCGGCCACCCGGCTGGGCCCGCTCGTCTCGGCGGCGCAACGGCAGCGGGTTCGCGACCACGTCACCCGCGGCCTGGCCGACGGGGGGCGGCTGGTCGCCGGCGGACCGGACGCCCCGATACCGGACCGGGGCTTCTTCGTCGCGCCCACGGTGATCGCCGACGTCGACCCGGACAGCGCGCTGGCCCAGGAGGAAATCTTCGGGCCGGTACTCGCGGTGATCCCGGTCGACGATGACGAGCACGCCGTCGCGGTGGCCAACAACTCCCGGTACGGGCTGGCCGGCGCGGTCTGGTCCGCCGACGAGGAACGAGCGCTGCGCGTCGCCCGGCGGATGCGCACCGGTGCCGTCGACATCAACGGTGCGCCGTTCAACCCGCTCGCCCCGTTCGGCGGCTACAAGCAGTCCGGGCTCGGCCGGGAGCTGGGAAGCTACGGGCTGGACGAGTTCCTGCAGACCAAGGCCATCCAACGATGATGGCGCTGGTCGCCCGGGCCGTCGGGGAGCCGCCCCGGGTGGAGGAGGTCGACCTGCCGACCCCCGGACCCGGCGAGGTGCGGGTGGACATCCGCGCCGCCGGGGTCTGCCACTCCGATCTGTCCATGGTCAACGGCACCCTGGCACCGCCGTACCCGTTGGTGCTCGGTCATGAGGCGGCGGGCGTCGTGGCCGAGGTCGGTGACGACGTCTCCCGGGTGACGCCCGGCGACCACGTGGTGCTGAACTGGGCGCCGCCCTGTCGGCAGTGCTGGTTCTGCCGACAGGGCGAGCCGTGGCTCTGTGAGCGCGCCGGGGCGCCGGTCACCGCCCGAGGGCGCACCTCGACGGGTGAGCCGCTGCACGTAACGCTCGGCCTCGGCGCGCTCGCCGAGCAGGTGGTCGTGCCGCAGCACGCGGCGATCCCGGTCCCGGCCGAGCTGCCCTTCGAGTCCGCTGCGCTGCTGGGCTGCGCCGTGCTCACCGGCGTCGGCGCGGTCCGGCGCACCGCAGCCGTCGCTCCCGGTGACTCGGTGGCCGTGATCGGCCTCGGCGGGGTGGGTCTATCGGTGGTCTCCGCCGCCCGGGCGGCCGGCGCCGACCCGGTGCTCGCCATCGACGTCTCCTCCGCCAAGGCGGCTCTGGCCACGGCTGCGGGGGCCACCCACTTCCTGCTCCCCGATGACTCCGTCAACCGGGCGGTCCGAGCGCTCACCGGAGGGCGCGGCGTCGACCACGCTTTCGAGTGCGTCGGGCGCAGCACCACCATCCGCACCGCGTGGCGGGCCACCCGCCGGGGCGGGCAGGTGATCGTGGTGGGTATGGGAGCCA
>DASVMV010000099.1:0-1960 GCA_036384155.1 Micromonosporaceae bacterium | reverse complement strand
CTCCCACCGCCACGTAACTGCGCCAGCGCACGTCCGCCTCCTCGTCGTACGGCTCCTACCCGTGCCGGCCATCTTGGCATCGGCCCACGCCCGGGCGGTAAGCCTGGGCGGACCGAGGTGACCGCGGACGCACCGGATCCGGGCGGCGCGAATTGCATCGACCGTTCCGCGCCCGCCATGACAGGCTGCTCACGTGCTGCTGCGAATGTCGACGTTGTTCCTCCGTACGCTTCGCGAGGATCCGGCCGATGCGGAGGTGCCGAGTCACCGGCTGCTGGTCCGCGCCGGCTACATCCGCCGCGCCGCGCCGGGCGGCTACACCTGGCTTCCGCTGGGCAAGCTGGTGCTCGACCGGATCGCCGAGGTCGTACGCGCCGAGATGGTCGCGATCGGTGCCCAGGAAGTGCTCTTCCCGGCGCTGCTGCCGCGGGACCCGTACGAGGTCAGCGGCCGGTGGCTCGAGTACGGCGACGACATCTTCACCCTCGCCGACCGGCGCGGCGGGGAGTATCTGCTCGCGCCCACCCACGAGGAGATGTTCGCCCTGCTGGTGCGGGACATCTACAACTCGTACCGGGACTTTCCGTTGATGCTGTTCCAGGTGCAGACCAAGTTCCGCGACGAGACCCGGCCGCGGGCGGGCCTCCTGCGCGGCCGGGAGTTCCTGATGAAGGACGCGTACTCGTTCGACCTCGACGAGGCCGGTCTGCGGGCGGCGTACGACCAGATGCGCGGCGCGTACCAGCGGATCTTTGACCGCTTCGGGCTGGACTACACGATCGTGGCCGCGATGTCGGGGGCGATGGGCGGGTCGGGATCAGAGGAGTTCCTCGCCGCGTCGCCGGTCGGCGAGGACGCGTTCGTCGGCTGCACGGTCTGCCACTACGCGGCCAACACCGAGGCGGTGACGACGCCCGCGCCGCCCGCCGGCGACGTCGCTGCCCACCCGCCGCTACAGGTGCACGAGACGCCGGACACCGCCACCATCGACTCGCTGGTCGACCTGGCCAACGCCCGAAAGCTGGGCGACCGCGCCGACTGGACGGCGGCCGACACGTTGAAGAACGTGGTCGTCTCGGTTCGCCGCCCCGGCGGCAAGGCGGAACTGCTGGTGATCGGCGTGCCGGGCGACCGGGACGTCGACCTCAAGCGCCTCGAGGCCGTGCTCTATCCGGCGAGCGTGGCGATGTTCGACGACTTCACCGACCGGCCCGACCTGGTGCGCGGCTACATCGGGCCGCAAGTGCTGGCCAAGCTCGGGATCCGCTATCTGGTCGACCCGCGGATCGTGTCCGGCACCGCCTGGCTCACCGGCGCCAACGAGCCCGGCCGGCACGCGACGGACGTGGTTTGCGGGCGGGACTTCGTGCCGGACGGCACGATCGAGACCGCTACGGTACGCGCCGGCGATCCATGCCCCGCCTGCCGGTCCGGCGAGCTGACCATGCGCCGCGGTATCGAGATCGGTCACGTCTTCCAACTCGGCCGCCGGTTCACCGACGCCTTCCGGATGGACGTACTCGGCCCGGACGGGAAGCCGGTACGTCCGATCATGGGCAGTTACGGCATCGGGGTCTCCCGTCTGGTCGCGGCCATCGCCGAGCAGCACCACGACAAGCGGGGCCTGGCGTGGCCGGCCGCAGCCGCGCCATGCGACGTTCACCTGGTCGCGGCCGGCGCCGGGAACCAGGTCAACGTGGCGCTCGAGCTGGGTGCCCGACTCGCGGACCGCGGGCGGCGGGTCCTGGTGGACGACCGTGGCCAGGTGTCCGCCGGCGTCAAGTTCGCCGACGCCGAGCTCATCGGCATCCCGCGCACCGTCGTGGTCGGCCGCCGTCTCAGCGAGGGGTACGTCGAACTGCGCGACCGGGCCTCCGGCGAGCGGGTGGACGTGCCGGTGGCGGAGGTGGTCTCCCGTCTGGTCGCGGCCATCGCCGAGCAGCACCACGACAAGCGGGGC
>DASVMV010000098.1:0-5601 GCA_036384155.1 Micromonosporaceae bacterium | reverse complement strand
CGCCGAGCGAGATCCACACCGCCCGCATGCCTTCGCGGCTCCCCTCCAGGGCCGAGTCCACCTGGTCGGCCGTGTCGTGGGAGTGCGGCTGCACCACGTGCCGCAGCCGGTGCCACCACCCGCCGTGGCCGCGGTCATGACCGTGGTGGTCGTGGCCGTGGTTCGGTTCCTGGCCGTGGTGGGGGTCGTGTGGATGCGGATCGTTGTCGTGATGCGCCTGACCCGGCGGGTCATGGGAATCGTGATGTTGAACCGACGGCATGCCGCCATTCTGCTGCCGCCGTCGAGATTGGGCAGCGATCCGGCGTCAGAGGGGTCGCCGAGGTCGAGGGGCGCCGGTCGTACCGCCCCGCTACGCTGACCCGGGTCCGGTCGGGCCCGTCCCTTCGCCCGACCCCACCTCACGAGGAAGTAGTCCAGGATGAACACTCGACGCCTGACGACCACGGGGGTCGCCCTCGTCGCCGCGCTGAGCCTCGGCCTGACCGGGTGCAACGACGGCTCGACCGGTGGCACCGCCGGCCCGGCAGCCAGCGCCAGCTCGGCCGCGCCCAAGCTGGAGCCGCGCGAGGAACTGAGCGCCGCCGCCCGCAAGCTCAGCGAGAGCACCGCGAAGATTGACTTCGGCATGACCGGGTTCACCGGCAACGGGGTCGTCGACCCGGCAACCAAGAAGCTGCAGATGGCGATGAACGTGGGCGTCGGCAACCAGGCGATGAAGATGGACATCCGGGCCGTCGACCAGGACTTCTACCTGCGCCTGGAGGGTGTCCCGAACCTGTCCGGCAAGTGGCTGCACATCGACAGCAGCAAGCTGCCGGCCGGCAGCCAGCTGCAGCGGATGCGCGCCGGCGACCCGCTGGGCGCCAACAACCTGATGGCCGGGGTGACCGAGGTGCAGCGCACCGGCGAGGGCAGCCTCAAGGGAACCCTCGACCTCACCAAGTCGCCGACGGCCGACAAGGACGCCATGAAGATGCTCGGCGACAAGGCCAAGTCGGTGCCGTTCACGGCCGAGATCGACGAGCAGGGCCGGCTTACCGAGTTGGTCATCGACATGGAGTCGGTGCACGCGGGCCTGGGCCAGATGAAGACCACGTACAGCGACTTCGGCGTACCGGTCACCGTCGAGACGCCGGCCGCGAGCGAGGTTCAGGAGGCGCCGGCGGAACTGGTGAAGGGGTTCAGCAAGTAGGTCCAACCACCACAGCGGAAGGGGGCGGGCGTCCGCCGACGCCGCCCCCTTTTTCACGCCCTCAGGCGCGGGTCTGCTCGTGCACCCACGCCGCGTACGCCGGACTGCCGCAGTCCACTCTGGACACGAGCACTTCGGGCACCTCGTACGGGTGGCTGGCGAGCACCTGGGCGACCAGGGCGTCGACCCGGTCCGGCGCGGTCTTGAACTGCACCGACCATTCCCGGGTGGTTTCCATCGCCTCCTGCCACCAGTAGGTGCTGTCGAGCTGCCCGCCGACCTGGGCACAGGCGGCGAGCCGCCCCGCAACCGCCGCAGCGGCCAGTACGTCGGCCACCGAACGAGCGTCGACAACGGTGGTCACCACACAGATCTGGTCCACTCCGGCACACTACGCCGGGTGCGCGACCGAGTGGTTACGCTCGATCCATTCGTCGATGCGCGCCCACCAGTCGAAGAGCCATTCGATCCGTTCCTCCCGGCCGGTCGGCACCTCCTCGGGCGGAACCGACCAGAAGTGCATCACGATCCGCTTGTCCATCGGCAGTTCCCGCCAGACGTCCGCCACCGTGGTCATCCGATCGAGCCCGGTGTGCGCGACGAAGATCACGCCGGCCTCGGGCGCCGCGTCCAGCGCCGCCAGCAGCCCACCGGGTCGCGGCGCGAGAACGTGTCGCATCGCTTCGGCGCGCCTGGCCATCCGCTCCAGCCCGCGGGTCCGCAGCCACTCGATGGCCCGCACCCGGCGACGCGGCGTGAAGTTGCCGCCTTCGGGGAAGATCACGAACACGTCGTCGTCGTCGAGCCCGGTGGTCAGGTGCGTGATCTGGTCACTGACCGTCTCCGTCCGCGCGCGGCGCCGGTACGGGATGGCTGACCCGTCCCGATGCAGCGTGATGAACCGGTTCGGCAACCGGTTGAGCATGACATCCACGGCCGGGTCCCACTGCAGGGTGTCCTTCAGGACGATCCGTGGCTCCCGGTCGAACCAGTTGACCAGGGCGTGGATCAGGATGAGTGAGTCGCCCGGCCCGGCGTGGCGGGACACGACCAGTTCCGGACGGCCTGGAAGCGCGGTGTCCGGGTCCGAGCCGGTGACTTCGATGTGCAGGCGGAGTGTCCACCGGGCCTGCCAGAAGAGCAGGCGGAGGAACCAACCGGTCAGCACGTAGTGCGCCCGCTGGAAGCCGGGCGAGCGCTTGCGCCAGCCGAAGCCGGACGCCAGCCAGAGCCCGAAGAGCGCGACCAGGGCCGCCGAGTCCCACAGCACGTAGAAGATGACCAGCCAGACCAGTCGCAGCGGCCGCAGGTAGCCCGGCACCAGTGGCGACACGGCCGCGGCCAGCACCAGCCACAGCGGCAAGGTGGTCACCAGGAGGACGGCGAGCGCGAGCATGGCGGGCGCCAACACCAGCCGGCGCACCCAGCGCGGCGGCAGCGGCATCAGTCGGCCTCCAAGTGCTGGTCGAGGTAGCGCCGGGACGCGGTATAGGCCCGGCTGATCCGTCGCCCGACGGCGGCCATGTCCCGGTACGCCCACGGGCTGTCGTCGCGGGCGTCACCGCTGCCCGCCGGCAACACGTGGACCTCGACATTGTCCGGGATCGCCGCAACCTCCCGGGCGAACCGGTGCCGACGGGCGATCTCGAAGGCCACCTGGGCGATCTCCCACGGCCGCTGCGGCGGGCTCAGCGCACGCTCGATCCGGCCCACCTGCAGTACGAAGATCCGCTTGGCTCCGCAGCTCACCGCCTCACCGATGGGGATCGAGTTGACGATGCCGCCGTCGACGAAGTGCTCGTCGCCGATGCGCATCGGCGGCAGCAGGCCGGGCACGGACGCCGACGCGAGCACGGCGTCCACCAGCGGACCGCGGTCGAACCAGTGCTCGGCGGCGCGCTCGATGCTGGCGGCGCAGCAGCGGAAGGGGATCGGCAGGTCTTCGAACCGGGTCTGCGGACCCAGCGCACTGTCCAGGAGGCGGCGCAACGGCAGCGGCGAATGCAGGTGCGTACGGGCGGCGAACCGGCGCAGCTGCCGGGGCATCGAGTCGCCGTACACCTCCTTGGCTTCCGGCGACGCCCACAGCCGGACCAGCCGGTTGGTCACCTCCTCGGTCGGGTCGGCGGCTGCCAGGGCGCCGTTGACGGCACCGACCGACGTACCCACGACGAGGTCGGGTCGTAGCCCGGCCCGGAAAAGAGCCCGCAGCATCCCGACCTCGACGGCACCGAGCACGCCGCCTCCGCCGAGCACGAACGCCACCGGCCCCTTGACCATGGGCACCATCCTGGCACGGGCGGCGGGACCGCACCCACCGGTGAGCGTCCGGGCAGCTACCAGGCGGAGGGCCAGCTACCAGGCGCTCGAGGGAGTCAGCTCGCGCGCCGCCGACTGTGGAGCGCGGGCCATCCAGGTCCGGTACACGTCCTCGTACCTCCGGGCCATCACATCGGCGGAGAACTCCCGGCGCGCCCACTCCACGCAGGCGTGCGGATCGATGGCCGACACATCCCGCAACGCCGCCGGCAGCTCCGCCGGGTCATCGCAGATCACCCCGGTCTCGCCGGATCGGACCAACTCGGGCACGGCACCCCGGTTGAGGGCGACCACCGGCGTACCGACGGCCATGGCCTCGAGCATGACCATGCCAAACGGCTCTTCCCAGCGAATCGGCAGGATCAGGCAGCGGGCCGAGCGCAACAGGGCGATGGTGCGCTCACGCTCCGGATTGATCTCCAGCGTCACGTCGCGGCCAAGCATCGGCCGGACCACGTCGTCGAGGTAGCGCTGTTCCATCCGCTCATTGCTCTTGCCGGCCAGCACCAGCGGAAGCCCCGCCGCCCGGCACGCCTGGATGGCGAGGTCAGGGCCCTTGTCCGGGCTGAACCGGGCGAGCCACAGGACCGGTCCGGTGCCGTTGACCGGCGCCGGCTCTAAAGCGTCGATGGGCAGGCCGTGGTGGATGGTGGCCGCCCACGGCAGGTCGGGACTCAGCCGGCGCTGGGCGTCGGAGATGGCCACGAGACCCGCCGAATCGCCCACAGCATGGAGGATGTCGCCGAGATCCCCGACGGGCTTGCCGTGCACGGTGACCACCGTCGGCACCGGCCGGCGTACCGCCAGCAGCGGGCCCGCCGTCGTGTGGTCGTGCACCACGTCGTACGAGCCGTCGGAGACGAGGTGTTCGACCCGGGACAGGTGCGCCAGTTCCGGCAGGATCTGCCCGAGCCGCTGATCCTGGATCTCGTCGCGGGTGGAGACGAACCTCGCCTGGGTGCCGGTGCCGCCCCCCGCCCCGAACAGGGTCACCTCGTGGCCCCGTGCCGCGAGGGCGTCGATGAGGGCGGCGCACACCTGCTCGAGCCCGCCGTAGCCGGGTGGCGGGAGTTCGTACCACGGAGGCACGACCATGGCGACTCTGAGCGGTCGCGTGCGGTCGGTACGCGGGGACGCGCGGCCCGTCACGGTTGGCACCCCCTCTGCCTACGGCACGCCCGGACACCGCTGATTTCCCCGCCAGAAGCCGGCTGAACTACCCACCGGCGGGCGGCGTCAGATCGCCACGGTGAGTTGGTTCGCCACCGACGTGACCCCTGGGGCGGACCAGGCAACCCGCTCGGCCTCCTCGCGCTCCGACCAGGATCGGACCGCGCCAGTGAGCAGGACGACCTCCCCCTGAACGTCAACCGTGATCCGGTTTGCGTCAGTTTCCCCACTGCGGATGAGGGCGCTGCGGATGTCGCTTTTGAGCACGTCGGGCGCCGGCTGGGCCCGGGGATGTACGGCCACGAGATTGGTCACGCCGCGCACTCCGGACATCCGGCGCACGTTCCGCTCCGCGGCCCGCTTCTGGTACTCCCACTCCACCTCGCCGCGCAGCATCACCCAGCCGTTGGCGACCGTGACGTCGAGCCGGTCGATCGGCACGAAGGAGTCCCATTCCAACGCCCGGGTCGCGGCGAGGGCGATATCGGCGTCCGTACGCTCGGCCTCGGTCAGCCGTACCTCGATGTCGTTGGCGACCGCGCGGACCCCCCGCAGCCGGTGGGCGCTTCGCTCCGCCGCCCACTTCTTCGCGTAGCTGTCGACCCATCCGGTGAGGGTCACGATCCCGTTCTTGACCGCCACCCCGACCTCGTTGGGCTGCACCCGCGCATCCCAGCTGAGTTCGTCGATCACCTCGCGTTGGGTCTTCTCGTCGGTGCGGCTCGTGCTCGTCGTGGTCGTCGTAGCTGCCGTCACCATCGCCGGTCCTCCCCCGATCAGGTGGCTTGCGTCCACGTCGATCGTCGATGCCGGCCGGGTGAGGGCCCATCACCCGCTCCGGGCGATGGCGGCCGGTTCGCCGACCACCAGCAACAAGGTGAGCGGCGGGCGACCGGACCAACCCCCGTGGGCGGGGC
>DASVMV010000097.1:0-6393 GCA_036384155.1 Micromonosporaceae bacterium | reverse complement strand
CCGAGGCCGGGCACCGGCCGCAGGAACAGCTGCTGGTACGGCGCCGCGGTGCCGCCGCCGACGGCCCCGCCGACCAGGCTCTCGTTCTGCTCCTCGAGGTCTCCCGGCCCCGCGACGTGCCGGCCGACCACCAGCCGTCCGAAGCCCGGCGCGTACCGCTCCAGAACCGACTCCATCCGGGCCACGTGCTCCGCGATCTCCTCGCCGGCCCAGTGCCGCCGGAACGGTAGGTGCGTGTACGACCAGAGCGATTCGGTACCCGCCGGTGACCGGCTCGGATCGGCCACCGTCAGCTGACCAACCAGCAGGAAGGGATCGGTGGGCACCTCGCCACTGGCGAGCGCGGCCGCGTAGCGGGACAGCCCGGCCAGGTCGCCGCCCACGTGTACGGTGCCGGCAGCGGCCGCGCCCGGGTTCTTCCACGGCATCGGCGCCGACAGCGCCCAGTCGACCTTGACCGTGGAACCGTCCCACCGGAACTGCGCCAGATCGGCGACCAGCCGGGGTGGCAGCCAGGACGCACCCACGAGGTCGAGGAAGAGCGCCGGTGCGGGCACGTCGGCCAGCACCGCCCGGCGGGCCCGCCAGAGTGAACCGCCGGCCGCTCGGACGCCGACGGCCCGGCCGTGCGCGACCAGCACCCGCTCGACCCGCGACCCGCAGACGACCCGTCCGCCACCCGCGGTCAGCCGTCCGACCAGCGCGTCGGTGATCTTCTGCGCGCCGCCGGCCGGGACCGGCCAGCCGACCTCCTGGCCGAGCATGGTCAGCAGCCAGCCGTACACCCCACTGCCCGCCTCGTCGGGGGACAGGTCGGTGTGCAGGGCGCAGCCGGCCAGCAACAGTGAGCCACCCTCGCCGGCGAGCAGTTCCGCGCCCAGCTGCCGGCTCGGCAGCACCAGCCGGCGCGCCATCCGCAGGGCGCCGGCGGAGCGCAGCCGGCGCAGCAACGACAGGCCGCTGCGCACCGGCGGAAAGGGCGTGAACAGGGCGTCCACGAGCGGACGCGAGACCTGCCGCCATTCCTCGTACGCTGCCAGCCAGCGGGCCCCGTCGCCGGGCGCGAACTCCTCGAGCCCGGCGGCGGTCCGCCGCGGGTCGCGGTTGAGCACGGCCGCTCGGCCGTCGGGCAGCAGGTGCGCGAGAACGTCCGGGGCATGCCGCCAGGCCAGCCCGTACGCGTCGAGCCGCAGTCCCCGCAACACCGGGGAGACGTAGCCGAGCGGGAAGAAGGAGCTGTAGAGATCGCTCAGGTAGCCGGGAGCGGTCACGCACCCCGACCGGACCGCTCCCCCCGCGGTGGCCGCCGCATCCAGGACCACGACGTCCCACCCCGCGTCGGCCAGCAGGTTGGCGGCGACGAGACCGTTGTGTCCCGCGCCGATGACGACCGCGTCCACCGTGTCCATGCCGGCCATTCTCGCCGGTTCCGTCCCGACTGGTCGCTCCTTGGGCGGAAGGTGTTTGCCTGGGCCCGACCGGGGCATGCACCTTGTCATGTACAACGTGCGCCAGCTGATCGGTGGCCAGTGGACGGCTGACGGCGCGGGCGGCGAGCTGGCCGTGCTCGATCCGGCCGACGACACCCCGGTCAGCCGGGCTCCGGTGGCGACCGCTTCCGAGGTCGAGGCCGCCGTCAAGGCCGCCCGGGCGGCCGCGTCGCTGTGGTCGCGTACCGCACCGGCCGTTCGGGCCGAGGCACTGCGCCGTGCCGCGGACGAGATCGAGGCGGCCGCGGACCGCCTGGCGGCCGCGCAGACGGCTGAAATGGGTCGGCCCATGGGCACTTCCCGCGGTGGCGTGGAGGCGGGCGTGGCGACCCTGCGCCAGTACGCCGAGCTCGGGCCGGTGCACCGCGGGCGCACGCTGGCCGACGATGTCGATGCGATTGATCTGATGGCGCTTCAGCCGCGCGGCGTCGTGGCGGCGATCACGCCGTGGAACGACCCGGTCGCGGTCGCATGCGGGCTGGTCGGTGCCGCCGTGGTGACCGGCAACGTGGTCATCCACAAGCCCAGCGAGCGGACACCCGCCACCGGCTGGCTGCTGACCCAGCTCCTCGCCGAGCAGCTGCCCGAAGGGACGTTGTCGCTGGTCACCGGCGATGGATCGGTGGGAGCCAGCCTGGCGGCCGCCGAGGTCGACGTGGTGGCCCACGTCGGATCCACCCGGACCGGCCGGTCGATCGCGGCCGCCTGCGCCGCCAGCGGCGCCAAGGCGCTTCTCGAAAACGGCGGCAACGACCCCCTCATCGGCGACGCCGGCGTCGACCCGCACTGGGCGGCGGATGAGATCGCCCGTGGCGCCTTCGCCAACTCGGGCCAGCTCTGTGTGGCTGTCGAGCGGATCTACGCCCACCGGTCGGTCGTCCGGCCGTTGCTGGCCGCCCTGGTGCAACGCTGCGAGGAACTCCGGGTCGGCCCCGGCCACGACCCGCAGACCGAGCTGGGCCCCCTGGTCGACCGGCGGCACCGCGACCAGGTGCACGCCCAGGTGACGGCCGCGGTGGCCCAGGGCGCGACGGTACTGTGCGGCGGCGAGGTGCCCGACGGGCCGGGCGCCTACTACCCGCCGACGGTCCTGTCCGGCTGTTCCGACGACATGGCCGTGATGCGCGAGGAGACGTTCGGTCCCGTCGCGCCGGTCATGGCGGTCGAGTCGTTCGACGAGGCCATGTCCCGGGCCGCGGACTCGTCGTACGGCCTGGCGGCGACCGTGCTGACTGCGTCCATGACGCACGCCCAGCGGGCCTGGCGGGAGCTGCCGGTCGGCACGGTGAAGGTCAACGGGGCGTTCGGCGGTGCACCGGGCGGCGCGGCACATCCCCGACGGGGCAGCGGCCACGGCTTCGGGTACGGCCCCGAGCTGCTCGACGAACTCACCGTCACCAAGGTGGTGCACATCGAGCCGCCGGGCGGCTCCACCGAGCCCTGGTAGGCCCCGTGGTGGAAAGCCCGTCATCCCTTGTCGGCGCCGCCGGTGAGGCCCTCGGTGAGCATCCGCTCGGCTGCGAAGAACAGCAGGACGACCGGCAACGTGAGCACCACCGAGCCGGCCATCAGGGCGGTCTTGGGCACCTCGATGCCGCCGGACAGTTGGGCGAGGCCCAGCGAGACAGTCCAGTTAGAACGGTTCTCGACGAGGAAGAGCAGGGCGAAGAGGAACTCGTTCCACGCGATCATGAAGATGTACAGGGCGTTGGCCATCACCGCCGGGGCGGCGAGCGGCAGGATCACCTTCCGGATCGTCTGCAGCCGCGAATAGCCGTCGAGCGCGGCCGCCTCCTCCAGGCTCTCCGGAATCGTCGACAGGTAGTTGCGCAGCATGTAGATCGACACCGGCACCGTCTGGGCGATGTACACGAGGGTCAGGCCGGCCAGGGAGCCGCGCAGCCCCAGCCGGGTGAAGAGCACGAACAGCGGGATCGCCAGCACGATCGCGGGAAACAGATAGACGGCCAGGAAGAGGTAATGCACCTGGCGCCGCCCGGTGAACCGCAGCCGGCTGATCGCGTACGCGCCCGGTATCGAGACCAACAGGGTCAGACCGACGGCCGCGATGGACACCATGGCGGAGTTGGCCAACAGACGGAGAAATCCCTCGCCGCCATCGTCCACCGAGGTCAGGACCCGCCGGTAGGTGGCAATCGTCCAGTCCGCCGGCCCGATCCAGGCGCGCCCGGGATGCTCTAGCAGGTCTTCGATGGGCCGCACCGACAGCATCAGCATGTAGTAGAACGGGAACAGGGTGACGATCGCCAATGCGACGATCACCACCCACCGCAGCACGCCGAAGACGCGATCCTCGACCTGTGCCCGGTCCATTACGACTCTCCCTCCACCCGCGGCGCGAAGAACTTGAGGTAGACGGCGAGGAACACCACCAGTACGACGGCGAGCACCAGCGCCTGTGCGGCGGCCGCACCGATGTCGAACCGAGCGGTCAGGTAGTGAAAGACCCGTATGCTGACCACCTCGGTGCCGGCCCCGCCCCCGGTCAGCAGGTAGACGTCGTCGAACTTGTTGAACGTGAAGATGAAGCGCAGCACACAGAGCAACGCGATGACCGGGGCGAGTTGTGGCAACAGCACCCAGCGGAAGCGCTGAGTCAGCGCGGCACCGTCCACCATCGCCGCCTCCTCCAGCTCCTTCGGAACCGCCTGCAACCGGGCGAGCAGGAAGAGGAACGCGAACGGGAAGTACCGCCAGCCCTCGAACGCGATGACGGTGAACAGCGCCAACGGGACGGGCACGTCCCAGCCGAACAGCGACAGCGTCGCCTCGCGCTGGCTGAGGAAGGCGACCGGCTGGTCCCACCCGAGCAAGCGGGTGCCCCAGTCGTTGGCCAGGCCGAACTGCGGGCTCAGCAACATCTTCCAGACGAAGGTCACCGCCACCACCGGAGCCACGTACGGCAACAGCACCGAGGCCCGCATCAGCGTGCGACCCCGGAACGGCCGCCGGAGTGCCAGCGCCGCGACGAGTCCCAGCCCGATCGACAGCGTCGTCGCCCCCACCGTGTAGACCAGCGTCGTCCATACCGAGTCCCAGAACCCTGGCGAGGTGAGGACATTCTCCAGGTTGGACACGGTGTAGCGACCGAAGAACCCGGACCGGCGTAGGTCGCGTAGGCGCATCCGCTGAAACGCGAGCATCATCGCCCACACGATGGGCAGGACGACCACGAAGAGGACGACGATCAGGGTGGGCGACAGGAACGCGAGGCCGGCCCGGTTCTCCTGCTGCCGCAGCGTCCGCGGCCGGCGCGCGGGCCGGCGGCGCTCAGCGGGCGCCGCCGGCTCGCGGGTGGGCGTCGCGACCATCAGTCCAGCGACTTCTTAATGTTGCGTACCGCCTCGGCGGCCTGCTTGGCCGCGCCCCCGGCGTCCACCTCGCCGTTGGTGAGCGCGTTCACTGCCTTGGGCACCGGGAGTTCGGCCAGCGTCGCTCCGACCAGCTCGCCCTGGTTCTGGGTGATCCCCCACCGCCGGAACGTGTCCGGGCTGGTGCGTAGCGCGTCGAGGACGGCCGGCGGATAAATGTCGCCCAGCGGCTTCTTGGTGTCGACACCCGCCGGCAGGGAGTTCCAGGCCTTGGTGAACTTCTCACCGTCGTCCTTGGTGCCCTTCCGCGCCGGGAACTTGCCCTCGGGGGCGATCCCCAACCAGTCGGTGTACCCCTCGTTCATCATGAACGCGACGAACTTCTTGGCGGCCTCGGTCTTCGCACCGGAGGTGATGGTCCACGACGTCAGTTCGCCGAACTGGGCCGGCTCGCCGCCGCTCGGACCCTTCATGGCGGTCACGATCCCGCTGTTTTTGGCGAGGAAGGCCCGGTCGGAGCGGCACTGGGGGCATGCCGGCGCGGCGTCGTTACGCAGCCCGGCCATCTCGTCGAGGATGAACGACGACCAGACCATCATCGCTGCCTTGCCCGCGAAGTAGGTCGCGCGCGTGGTGTCGACGTCCTGGGCGCCGCGCACCGAATAGCTGTGGATCAGATCCCCGTAGAACTTGAAGGTTTCGGTGCACTGCGGGCTGTCGAGGGTGACCTCGCCGCCCTCGTTGACCATTTCGCAGCCGTTGGCGAGAGCGAAGCTCTCAAAGGTCTGAGCGGTGAATGCATCGTTGGGCACGGTGGCCATCGTGATGCCGGCAAGGCCCGGCTTGTTGAGCTTCTGGGCCGCCTGCTGAATCTTCTCGAACGTGTCAGGAGCCGGCAGACCCGCGGCGTCGAAGAGGTCCTTGCGATAGACCAGGAGCTGCGTCCAGCCGTCGGACGGGACCGCCACCTGCTTGTCCTTGAGCTTCGTCAGCTGGAGGGCCCGGCCGGAGAAGGTGTCCCGGCCCAGGTCGTCGATCACGGCCGCGTTGGCGTCCGGGTCGACCAGGTCGTTCGTAGCCATCTGGGCCACCGCGCCGAGCGGTAGCGCACCGACCACATCGGGCAGTTTGTCCGCGGCCGCGGCGGAGGTGATCAGCTGGCTGAACTGGTTTTCATCGGTCGGCACCAGGTTGACCTGGATGCCGGTCTGCTGGGTGAACTTATCGATGATCTTCTTGGTAGCCTGCACCCGGTCGTTCTGGTTCTCCAGACTCCACACCGTCAGCGTGCCGCCCTCGGTGGACTTCTTCTCGTCCGACCCGCAGGCGGCAAGCGCCGCGGCGACCAGCGTGGCGGCTCCCAGGGCCGCCACCCGACGTACGACTGAGCTCTTCATGCCCGCCCCCGGCTCCATTGCGCGATACGTGGAGATCAGGGGAGCATCACATCAGGAACCACTATCGAAGGCAACAGATGATTTGCCTTCGGTCCATTATCGTCGCCGTTCCCCCCGGGCCTGCCTTGTGCGCCGGTCGTTCGCCTTCTGTATCGCCTTGACGAGTTCCGGCTT
>DASVMV010000096.1:0-2773 GCA_036384155.1 Micromonosporaceae bacterium | reverse complement strand
GCCGGCTCCACTGCGGGGACTGCAGGCACCGCAGCACGGGGCGGGCCGCCGGGGCCCGGCTGGCTCACGGTCGTGTCGCCGGCCACGCCCAGCGGGGCACCGGCCGGCGCGGTCGGAATCAACGCACCGAGGCCACGTCCGAGGCCGCCCCGCGGACGGTTCTTCATGCCAGCCCTCCCGAGGACTCGTACCGACTACGCATTGTGCGTGGCCTGCCGAACGCCGCGCTGCGCGATTTCCAGCGCCGCCTCGAAGTAGCTGGTGGCCCCCCGCGATCCGGGATCGTAGGTCATGACGGACTGACCGTAGCTGGGCGCCTCCGATACCCGTACGTTGCGGGGAATCACCGACCGCAGCACCTTGTCCCCGAAGTGATTCCGGACGTCCTGCTCCACCGCGTCGGCCAGCCGTGTCCGGCGGTCGTACATCGTCAACAGAATCGTGGAGACGTCGAGGGTCGGATTGAGGTGCTGTCGGACGAGGTTGATGTTGCTGATCAACTGATTGAGCCCTTCCAGCGCGTAGTACTCGCACTGGATCGGAATCAGCACCTCCTGGGCGGCCACGAGGGCATTCACCGTCAGGAGCCCCAGCGACGGCGGGCAGTCGATAAAGATGTAGTCGAACTGGCCGGGATAGCCGGCGATGGCGCGGGCCAGCCGCGACTCGCGCGCCACGACGGACACGAGCTCGATCTCGGCCCCGGCCAGGTCGATCGTGGCCGGGACGCACCGCAGATTGGGAATGCCCTCGACCCCCTGGGCGACCTCGACGAGCGGCACGCCGTCGATCAGGCAGTCGTAGACGTCAGGCACACCGGTGTGGTGGGGGACGTTCAGACCGGTCGAGGCGTTTCCCTGGGGGTCGAGGTCCACCACCAACACCTGGTTGCCATGCAGGGCCAGAGCGACCGCAAGGTTGACCGTGGTCGTGGTCTTGCCGACGCCGCCCTTCTGGTTCGCGACGCAGAAGATCCGCTGGCGGTCGGGTCGGGGCATGGTCACCTGACCGCTCGGATTGAGGATCTGCACGGCCCGCATGGCTTCCATCGCGAGAGGAGGATCGTCATCCCGTGCCGGCGAAGTTTCACGTGAAACTGCTGCGGCGGATCGGCCCTCGGGCGCTGCGGCGTTGCTTGTAGCCACCCTGGATCGGCCGTTCGGACTGACGTCACCCCCCGGCTGCAGCGCCACCGGCCCGTTGTCCGGCGAGGCGCCAGGGACCGCTCCGCGGGATCGCTCGGGCGCTGCATTCTGCCGGCCGTCGACGGTCCGGTCGGCGGGCGGCGTTACCGGCGGGCCCGACTGCGCCGGGGGACGCGGCTGTGGCACGTGCAGATCGGTCCCGTGAGGCGGCTGATGCAACTCGGGACGGAGAGGGGGCGCCGCCGCGTGTTCAGCGTCGGATGGCATGGCCGGACGGTAGGCGTCGACGTCCCGCCCACCTCCGTCCGTTTCACGTGAAACAGGGGCAGTGCCGGGGCGATAGCTTCCCGAGCTGGTCCCCCGGACGTCGTGCCTGTTTTCGTCATGCATGTGTCATCCCTGCCCGGCTCGGATGGATCGACACCGCCAGCGCTCCCGCCGGCGTTTTCGGCCGTGGCGTGCAGTCGGCGACCCGACCAACCACCGAGGAAACCGTACGTGGCACACGAAACCTCTTTGATGATCGCCGCCGCTGCCGCATCCACACTATCGACGCGCGGTCAGCCTACGGCCGTCGGGCTCCGCTGGCCACGGGCATCTTCACCGGCGGGACCGCTGACCAGCGCCACGGCCGCCGCGGGGCGCCGAACTCGGCGTCGCCCGCTCCCGCACCACTTCCACGACCGTCGCCGGCGGGTCGATCACTCCGACTCCACATCGCCGAACCACAGGTGGCGCACCGCCGGCGTGGCGCACCGCCTCCCCGTGGTGCATCACCTCGTCTGCCGCGGACGCGCCCTTGAGGGCCAACAGCCGGCCACCCACCCGAGCCAGCGGTAGGCACCATGCCGTGAGGCGATCCAGCGGTGCGACGGCTCGGGCGGTGACGATGTCGGCTGGGCCGAAACCGGGGGGCGGCTGTGCGGCCACCTCCTCGGCCCGCGCGCGGACCACCGTGACCGACTCCGCCAGCCCGAGCCGTCCCACCACCTCGCCCAGAAACGCCGCCCTCCGGGCCAGCGGTTCGACGAGGGCAATGGACGTATCGGGCCGACTGAGGGCGAGCACGAGCCCGGGGAGCCCGGCACCCGAGCCTACGTCCACGACGCGCGCCCCCGAGGGTACGAGTTCGGCAATCGCCGCACAGTTCAGCAGATGCCGGTCCCAGATTCGCGGCGCCTCACGCGGACCGATCAAACCGCGGACGACGCCGTCCGTGGCGAGCATGTGCGCGTACGCCTCGGCAAGCGGCAGCCGCTCGCCGAACAGCGTGGCTGCAGCGTCGGCGAGATGTGCCGGAACCGCGCCGGCACCGGACCGAGCGGACCCGGACCGAGCGGACCCGGACCGAGCGGCAGCAGACTCGGCGCCATCGGAATGAGCGGCTGCAGAACCGGCGCCATCCGGCCCGGTGGGAGCCGCCTTCGCGCTGTCCGACCCAGTGGCATCCCACCCGGTGGCGTTCGTCACGCTCCGGAGACCGGCCGGACCACGATCCGCCGATTGGGCTCCACGCCCTCGGACTCACTCTCGACGCCAGGCAGTGCATTGACGACGTCATGGACGCACTTGCGCTCGAATGCCGACATCGGCTCCAACCGCACCGCCTCGCCGTGCTCCCTGGCCTT
>DASVMV010000095.1:0-3458 GCA_036384155.1 Micromonosporaceae bacterium | reverse complement strand
CGTCTCGGGCAGGAGGGGAGTCCCGATCTGGCGTAGCCAGTGGGCGTAGTGGTCGAACGCCTCCGCGCCCACGAAGATCTTGAGGTTGCCCAGCATGTGCGCGACGAGGAAGAGCACCAGCAGGATGCCCGTCACCGCCTTGAGGGCCTTCATGCCGACCGTCGAGCGGATCGGCGAGCGGGTTAGTACGGCCACCCGACTGACGCTAGGGTCTTAAGCCCTGATTCGTCCAATGCATCGACAGCGCAGTTGCGATAGACATACGCTATGAGGGTGCAGTTCCAGCAGTTGCGGTATTTCGTCGCGGTGGCCGAAACCCGTCATTTCACTCAAGCGGCGGCGAAGGTCGGGATCACCCAGCCCACGCTGAGTAAGCAGATTCACACTCTGGAGGAGGACCTCGGCGCCCCGCTCTTCGCCCGCGTCCGGGGCAACACCACTCTCACGGCGGCGGGTGAAGCCCTGCTGCCCCTGGCTACTCGGATCCTGGCCGACGCCGACACCGCGCGCCGCGAGGTGCAGGACCTGATCGGGCTGCGGCGCGGCCGCGTACGGCTCGGCGCGACACCGAGCCTGTGCACGGCTCTCGTTCCGCCGGTCCTGCGCCGCTACCGCGACGCGCACCCGGGCATCGACCTGCACGTGACCGAGAGCGGGTCGCTCGACCTAATCCGCGACCTGCTCCGGGGCGACCTCGACCTGGCCCTGATCATCCTGCCCGAGCGCGGCACCGACCCCGAGCTGCGGGCTGAGCCGATCCTGCGGGAGAACCTCGTCGTGGCCTCGATCGATCCGCTGCCCGCCGCATCCGCAGCCGGCCGGGTGCGGATCGCCGACCTGCGGGAGCAGCCGCTGGTCATGTTCCGCAAGGGGTACGACCTGCGCGAAATGACGGTGCGGGCGTGCCGGGAGGCCGGCTTCGAACCGTCGTTCGCGGTCGAGGGCGGTGAGATGGACGCCGTCCTCAGCTTCGTCGAGGCGGGACTGGGCCGCGCGCTGGTACCGGGCATCGTGGTCGCCCGCCGGCCGGGCATCCGGGTCACCCCGCTGGAGCCGCCCGGCATCCACCGGACCATCGCGGTGGCGTGGCGGCGCGACGTCGTACCCACCCACGCCGGTCGGGAGCTGCGCCGCAGCCTGCTCGAGTACGTTCGCACCACGGCGAACGACGGTGCCCTGCCGCCCGGAGTGGTGCCCGTCTGACGGCGGCCCTCCGCCGCGATCTAGGGCAAATGGCTGTGACTGGAGATCCAGTCACAGCCATTTGCCCTAGATCAGCGAGAGGGGGGCGCGGTCCGTCACCGGCCTTCGGCGGCGTCCATGGCGCGGTAGATCCGTTGCTCGGAGACCGGGTACGGGGTGCCGAGCGCCTGGGCGAACACGTTGACCCGCAGCTCCTCGATCATCCAGCGGATCTCCCGAACGGCCGGCGAGTTCCGGCGGCCCGGCGGCAGCGCCGCCAGCATCGCGTCGTACTCCTTCTGCACCTGCTCGATGCGGACCTGCTGCTCCCGGTCGCGCTGCGGGTTCTGCGGCAGCCGGTCGAGCCGCCGCTCGATGGCCGTGAGATAGCGCAGCAGGTCGGGCAGCCGCGCATAACCGGTCTCGATGATGAAGCCGCGGTGCACCAGGCCGTGCAGCTGGGCCCGGATGTCGGCCAGCGCCGCCACCAGGGCCAGGTCGCTCGTCCGGCCCAGGCGCTGCTCGATCCCGTACGCCGCCGCGAGCACCCGCTGCACCCGGTTCACCACCGCCACGGCGGTGTCCACCAGGTCCGCGCGGACCCGGTCCCGCAGCGTCGCGAAACCGTCCGCGTCCCAGGCCGGGCCACCGGCGTCGGCCATCAGCTTGTCGATCGCCGCGCCGGCCGCGTCGTCGAGCAGGTCGAGCACGTTGCGGTGCGGATTCCGGCTGAGCGCCAGCTTCGCCTGATTGGACAGCCGGCCCTGCAGGAACTTTGCCGGCGACGGCACGGTGAGCTGCAGGAGCCGCCGGGTGCCGGCCCACATCGCCTGTTGCTGCTCGGCCTCGCTATCGAAGACGCGTACCGCCACGCTGTCGCCCTCGTCGACGAGGGCCGGGTACGCGGTGACCGGATAGCCGGCCCGGATCTGCTCGATCACGCGAGGCAACGTGCCGATGCTCCACTCGCGCAGGCCCTCCCGAGCGACGTCCGGTGCCGCGGCCGCGACGATCTTCCGTACCTGTGGTTTGAGCTGGGCCTGCAGCGCCGGCAGGTCCTTGCCCTCGGCGACCGGCCGGTTCTCGTCGTCGACCACGCGGTACGTGAGGCGCAGGTGCGCCGGCAGCTTGCTCAGGTCCCAGGCGTTGCGGGGGACCGTCACCCCGGTCATCCGCCGCAGCTCGCGGGCCAGGGCGTCGAGCAGCGGCTCCGGACCGGGCGTGATCGCCGCCAGGGCCGCCCGGGCGTAGTCGGGTGCCGGAACGAAGTTGACCCGTAGGGCCTTGGGCAACGACCGGATGAGCGCGGTGACCAGTTCCTCGCGCCGGCCGGGCACGTGCCAGTCGAAGCTCTCGGCGGGCACCTGGTTGAGCACGGGGAGCGGGATGTCGACGGTCACGCCGTCGACGGGCGTGCCCGGCTCGAAGCGGTACGTCAGCGGCAGGACGATGCCGTCGGAGTGCCATTCGTCGGGATAGTCGGCCGCGTCGACGCCGCCCCGGCCCTCGTTGATCAGCAGGTCCGTGTCGAACGTGAGCAGGCCCGGCTGGTTGCGGCGGGCCTTCTTCCACCAGCTGTCGAAATGCCGTCCGGAAACGACGTCGGCCGGGATGCGCTCGTCGTAGAAGTCGAAGAGGGTCTGGTCGTCGACCAGGATGTCCCGCCGCCGAGCGCGGTGCTCCAGCTCGGCCACCTCGTCGAGCAGCGTCCGGTTGGCGGCGAAGAAGTCGTGCCGGGTGTCCCAGTCGCCCTCGACCAGCGCGTGCCGGATGAACAGCTCGCGGGACAGCGTCGGGTCGACCCGACCGAAGTTGACCTTGCGCGAGGTGACCAGCGGGATGCCGTACAGGGTCACCTTCTCGTACGCCAGCACGGCCGCCTGCTTCTTCTCCCAGTGCGGCTCGCTGTAGCTGCGCTTGACCAGGTGCTGGGCCAGCGGCTCGACCCATTCCGGCTCGATGCGGCCAGCGACGCGTCCCCAGAGCCGGGAGGTCTCCACCAGCTCGGCCGCCATCACCCAGCGCGGCGGCTTCCGGAAGAGCGCCGAGCCCGGGAAGAGCGCGAACCGGGCGCCGCGGGCGCCGAGGTAGTCATTGCGGCTGGCCCGGGCGGATCCCGGCGGCGTGCCGCGTGGCGTGGTACGCGCGTCCTGCACTCCCACGTGCGACAGCAGGCCGGCCAGCAGCGACTGGTGGACCCGGGTCAGGTCCACGTCGGCGGGCAGCTCGTCGGCGATACGGCGGCGGCCGGTGCGCCCGTCCCCGCTCGCGCGCCC
>DASVMV010000094.1:0-3177 GCA_036384155.1 Micromonosporaceae bacterium | reverse complement strand
CGGCACCGCGCCGCCGCCACCAATCACCCCGCCAACCGGGTTGATTCGCCGCACCGCCTGGCCGGCATTCGGTCGCCCCAAGCTGGCGCCGGGCGTTCCTCCGATGAGGCCGCCGGGGGGCATAGCGCGAGGGCCGGTCAGCCCGCCCGGCTTAACTGCCGATCCGGCACCCGGAGTGGCGGGGAGACGCGAGCCGATTCCGCCCGGACGTGGGAGACCGCCAGTGCTGGGCGTGACGCCCGGGGCCACGGGCAGGATTGGGGTAAGCCCGATCCCGGATCCACCGGGAACGGGCGGCGAAGTGGGCGTGATGACAGCCGGTGCGACCGGAGCCGTCGGCGCCGCGATCGTGCCGGCGCCGCCAAGTACCGGCCCGACCGCGGGAGCGGTGGGCGCGGAGACTGGCGCTGCTGCTACGCCTTCCACGCCGAATCCGCTGGCCGCATCGCCACCCGCAGCGATAGTGGCACCAGAGGAGGGTGCCCCGAGAATGGGCCGGCCGGTGTCGGTCAGGGCGCCGCCGACGGGGACGATTGGCGGGATTACAGGCGGGGCAAATCCCCCCGCACCAGAGGTGCTGGGACCAGGTGGCTCATCAGCATGTTTGCCACTGGCGGTTGGCGGTGGCTGCTGGAGGCGTACTTGGGCTTCGACGAGTTCGCTGCTCAGGGCGTACATGATGCTGCGCGCCTTGGCGTTCAACCGCTCGAGGTCGGTGTCGGTCACCGGCGGCGGCGGAAGGGTCGTGCCCGGCAGCTGGGACGCCGCCTGCGACGCCACGAGGTCGTCGTAGTCCTGCTTCTGCTCGGCCTTCGCGACGTACTCGTCGTAGACCTGCTTCAGCTCGTACCGGGCGGTGCTGATCGCGCCGATCGCGCCGCCAGCGGCGGCGTAGTTGGCCACGGCGACGTCGTACGTCCGCTGAACGTGGTCGATGAGGCCGTCGAGCTGCGTGACGTACGCCTCGGCGGCCGTGCCCGGCTTCGGCGGCCAGGCCTCGGCGAGCTTGTCGCGGTATTCCGTGAGCCGCAACAGATGCGTCGACGTCAGCTCGAACGTCTTGCGCCAGCCGGAGACGTGCCTCCAGTGCTCGTCGGTCTTCTGGCTCTCGAGCATCGTCCACATTGACGGGACGTCGTGGCTGTACCAGTTGGTGCCGCCCGTGTACCCGCCGCCACCACCGCTGTCAAGCATGACTACTCCGCGGATTCGTCGACGTGTCGAGGGGACCGGCGTAGGGGTCCGTGGAGGGCGGCCGCTCGCCGGCGGTCGACGTCGGCAGCACCGAGGTCGAGGTAGCCAGCGCACGCTGCACGTCGGACACCCGGGCGTGCGCGAAGGCGTCGGTCGCGCTGTAGTTCTGACTGATCTTCGACGCCGCGTTGGCGAAGCCGCCGGTCTCGTCCCGGTGGAAGAAGATAGCGTCGGTCGTTTTGACCTGGGCGTCCTGGTGAGCCGTCAAGAAGCCCACCAACTCGACGAAGCCGGCGTTGGGTTGCGGCACCGGCACGGTCATGTCCTGGGCGACGTACTCGAGGTGCGGCCCGTAATTGTCGATGACCTCGGCGCGCAGCTTGGCCGCGAACTCCTCCATCCGCCGGATGTCGGCCTCGATCGAGCCGTAGTCGCGCAGCCAACGCGGTGGCAGATCCTCATCCGGAATCGCCATTGCCCCTCCCCAGGCGCCCACAATGCCGTACGCCGATACGAGGCTAGTGGATCGATCCCTGCGTAGGCAGCCCCGCAACCTACCGGGGGAGCGCCGAGGCTCGCCAACCGTCCGGTCCGCGGCCGGTCGGCAGGCCACCGGTCACCGCGCCGGGCCGGGCGCTTCGGGTCCAGGCGGAAGGGGCCGCCGCCGGGCCGGAAGCCACCGGGCGGGACCGGCTCAGGATGGCGCCGACCAGGGCGGCGAGCTCCTCGGCCGTGGGGGTACCGCGGACGACCCGGAAGAGCGGCTGATCGTCGGACATGCGACGAGGGTACGACGCCGGGTCAGTCAGGCTGCGCCCGGCTGATGTCCCTCTCACACCTCAGCGTGGCTCACGTGTGACGCGTGAGGCTTGCGGGTACCTTCTGCCAGATGTCAGCCGCGCCCGTGAATCTCGTCGCTGATCGATACCGGCTTGTCGAGCCGTTGGGTCAGGGCGGGATGGGTCGTGTCTGGAAAGCCCGCGACGAGGTGCTGCACCGCGACGTCGCCATCAAGGAACTGGTGCCGCCGCCGGGGCTCACCGACGACGAGCGGCGCGAAATGCGTGAGCGGTCGTTGCGGGAAGCGCGGGCGATCGCCCAGCTCAACAACATCAACGTGGTCCGGGTCTTCGACGTGCTGCGCACGGACGGTGACCCGTGGATCGTCATGGAGTACGTGCCGTCCCGGTCGCTGCAGGACGTGCTGGCCACCGACGGCCCGGTCTCCCCGGTCCGCGCCGCCGAGATCGGGCTGGGGGTGCTCGGGGCGCTGCGGGCAGCGCACCGGGCCGGCGTCATGCACCGCGACGTCAAGCCGGGCAACGTGTTGCTCGGCGACGACGGCCGCGTCGTACTCACCGACTTCGGCCTCGCCACCATCCCCGGCGACCCCACCGTGACCCGGACCGGCCTGGTGCTCGGCTCGCCGGCGTACATCGCCCCGGAGCGGGCCAAGGACGGCACGACCGGCCCCGAGGCCGACCTCTGGTCGCTGGGCGCGACGCTCTACGCCGCGGTCGAGGGCCAATCCCCGTACGCCCGGACGTCGGCCATCGCGACGCTGGCGGCTCTGGCGACCGAGCCGCCGCCGCCGAGCAAGAACGCGGGTCCATTGCGGCCGGTGCTGAACGGACTGCTTCGCAAGAACCCGGCCGATCGCATCAGCATGGACGACGCCGACCGGCTGCTGCGCCGGGCGGCCGGCCGCCGCGGGCGACGTGCACTGTCGCTACTGGACGGAGTACGCCGGCCGAACCCGGCCGGCAGGCGCGAGCCGCGTACCAGTGTGTTGCCGGCTCAGCGGCCGCCGGCCGGACCTACGGCCGAGGTCGCGGCCCCGGCGGCGGTCGCGGGGGCGGCGGCAGCCGTGACGTCCGCAGCAGGGGCCGGCACGGCATCTCCCGCGACCGGTACGCCCGTCGAAGCGCCCGAGCGCGTGGCGGACACCAAGCAGGCTCCGCTCGCGCAGGTCCAGCCGACCGA
>DASVMV010000093.1:0-19143 GCA_036384155.1 Micromonosporaceae bacterium | reverse complement strand
CGCCGCCGAGCTCGCCGCCGAGCTGAGGGTCACCGACCGCTCGGTGCGCCGCGACGTGGAGCGGCTGCGCGCGCTCGGCTACCCCGTGCACGCGACGGCGGGCGTCGGCGGCGGCTACCAGCTCGGCGCGGGCACCCGGCTGCCGCCGCTGCTCCTCGACGACGAGGAGGCGATCGCGACGGCGGTTTCCCTGCGGCTGGCGTCGGGAGGCACGATCGCCGGGGCAGGCGAGGCGGCACTGCGGGCCCTCGCGAAGCTCGACCAGGTGATGCCGTCCCGGCTGCGCGCGGAGGTGCGCGCGGTGCACGGCGCCACCGAGACCCTTGTCGGCCCCGGGGTCGAGATCGACGCGGAGCTGCTGGTGACGCTCGCTCGGGCCTGTCGCGACGCCGTGCGGGTGCGGTTCCGGTACGCCGGCCGCGACGGCGGGGAGCGCGAGCGCACGGTCGAGCCGGTGCGGATGGTCACCACCGGACGCCGCTGGTACCTGATGGCCCGGGACATCGACCGCGACGACTGGCGCACCTTCCGGCTGGACCGGATGCGCGAGGTGGTGGCGACGACCTGGCGCTTCCGGGCGAGGGAGCATCCGGACCCGGTCGCCTACGTGCAGCGGTCCGTGACCGAGGCGCCGTACCGGTATCTCGCCCGGGTGCGGGTGCACGCCCGGCCCGACCGGGTGCGGGAGCTGGTGCCGCCCCAGGTGGGGCGCGTCGAGGACGATCGCGACGGGTGGTCCGTGCTCGTCGTCGGCGGGGACAACCTGGACTGGCTCGCCATGCAGGTGGCCCGGCTGGGCTTCGAGGTGGAGGTGCTGGAGCCTCCGGAGCTGCGGGAGGCCGCCGCCCGGCTCGCCCGCCGCCTCGCGGCGATGGCCGGGATCGGCTGACGGACCCGGTCAGTCCTTGCTCGACACCGTGCCCGGCAGGTCGTTCACCGTGTCGATCCGGCCCGCGTCTTCACCGTCGCCGAGCAGCGGCGCGGCCTGGTTCAGCAGCGTGCGGATTTCGGCGATGCGCCGTTCGATAGACGCCCGGTCGAGCCCGTCCCCGGCGAACGCCCGCAGCAGCGCCACGCCTTTGAGCCCGAGTAGGAACGCCAACGGATGCCGGTAGCCCACGACGCCGGACGGTATCCGTGCTCGCCATGAGCATCAACGCAAATTCGATCTCGGCCGATGTTATCCACCGCTGATGATGCCGGTGGACCTTAGCGAGTCCTGCCGGACCGCACTCAACGCAGGTTGCTCGGTTTCAATGGTGGGGAGTGCCCAACGCTTGACCGCTGGCGCGTCGACTCGGTCGTTGTCCACGACCACATGCGCGACAGCCTCCGGGCCGACCTCGCCGCGATACAGCGCCTGCCCCGGTAGGTAGCGCCCGACGTAGCGCCGCTCGATCTCCTCGTGCGACCCGAACAGGTTCACGTCGCGGACTCTCGCGCGGCGCAGCGTCTCCCGCGGTGATACGCGCAGGTAGACCGACAGCGTCCACTGGTCACGCAGTTGCTCGCGGAGAAGGAAGACACCGTCGAAGATGAGGACGGCCCGACGTGGAACGTCGGCCGCGTGGACCGAAGAGCCGGCATCGGTTTTGTAGTCGTACCTGGCGACCTGCACCCGGGCAGCGCCCTCGCGGAATGGCCTGAGGCACTCACCGAGCAGAGCCTGGTAGTCGAACGAGTCGCGGAAGTAGCCCTCGGCTGACAGCTCGCCTCGCTGGTACCGCAGCTCGCGCGGCTGATGGAAGCCATCGATCGACGCGCGCAGTGTCGGTACCGCCAGCGCCGCGGCGAGGTGATCGGCCAGGGTGGTCTTGCCCGCGGCGTCCGGTCCGTCAACACCCACCAAAACGCGGTCCTGGGTTCGAGACAGGTTCGCCACGACTGCGGCGAGCCGCCCCACCAGGTCCATCCATGGAGCATCTCACGGCACCGCGCTCTCTTGGCTGCGCCCGACCGGTCAGGCGGGTTCCGACTCCGCCTTGACCGCCAGCACGGGGCAGCCCGCCTCCAGCAGGACCCGCTGCGCGGTGCTGCCCAGGATCAACTTGCCGACGGGCGTACGGTGGCGAATTCCGATGACGATCAGTTTCGCTGCAGCTGTGGCAGCAGCCTGCATGATCTCGTCGGCCGGATCGACGCCCCGGACTAGTTGACGGACCTCCGCCCGCACCCCGGACCGCTCCAGTTCGGCGCGGACGGCAGCCAACTCCTCTTCGGGCGCGAACCCCGCATCGGCGTACGAATCACCGCGCGCCGCATTGACGACCAGCAGGTCCTCCTGGCGCAGCAGCGCCTCCGCGACGCCGCGCCGTACGGCCGCGCGCCCCTCTGGTTTCGGCACGTAGCCGACGACGATGGTCATGGCTTCTCCTGCTGTCGGGGGTCGGGTTCGTCGGGCAGGCTTGCGCTGTCCAGGGGTCGGGCGGCGGGGGCGTCGACGGTGGCGTCGTCGCCGGTCCGCGCCTCCGGCACGGACCAGACCCGCTCGCCGTCCTGCGCAGGCTCTCCGGGGAGCGCATCTGCCGCGGGCCAGCGTTCCGCGCCGTCGGGCGCCCGGCGCTGCCGCCGCGGACGTACGACGAACCGGTTGACCAGCGGCCACAAAACGAGCACCGCGATCACGGCATAGACCGTCACCGAGAACGTCGTGTTGAACAGGCCGCTGAGGTCGCCGTCGCTGATCTGCAGCGCGCGACGCATCTGCACCTCGGCCCGTGGGCCCAGGATGACGCCGATGATCGCCGGTACGACCGGCAGCCCGTAGCGGCGCATGACGAACCCGACCACGCCGATCAGGAACAGCAGGATCAGGTCGACGGTGGAGGCGTTCACCGCGTACGCACCCAGACAGGCGAAGAACAGGATGCCGGCGTACAGATAGGGCCGGGGGATGTGCAGGAGCTTGGCCCACATCGGCGCCAGCGGCAGGTTCAGCACGAGCAGGATGGCGTTGCCGATCAGGAGGCTGGCCAGCAGGCCCCACACCAGTTTGGGTTCGTTCTCGAGCAGCCGCGGGCCGGGCTGGATGCCGTACTGCTGGAATGCCGCGAGGAGCACCGCGGCGGTCGCCGTGGTCGGAAGTCCGAGCGTGAGCAGCGGAACGAGCCCGCCAGCGGCGGAGGCGTTGTTGGTCGCCTCCGGGCCGGCGACCCCTTCGATCGCGCCGTGGCCGAACTCCTCCGGATGCTTGGACAGCTTCTTCTCGGTCACGTACGACAGGAAGGTCGGCAGTTCGGCGCCGCCGGCCGGCACCGCGCCGAACGGGAAGCCGAGGGCGGTGCCGCGCAGCCAGGGCTTCCAGGACCGGGCCCAGTCCGCGCGTTCCATCCGCACCCGGCCGGTGGAGATCAGCGAGGCGGTCTGCCGGCGCAGGTGGGCGGCTACCCACAGGGCCTCGCCGACCGCAAAGAGGCCGACCGCGACGACGATCACGTCGATGCCGTCGGCGAGTTGCGGGATCCCAAACGTCAGGCGTTGCTGCCCGCTCACCCCCAGGTCGATGCCGACGAGGCCGATGGTGAGCCCAATGAGCAGCGACGCGAAGCCGCGCACCCGCGACGCGCCGAGAATCGAGGTCACCGCTACGAAGGCCAGTACCATAACGGCGAAGTAGTCGGGGGAGCCCAGTTGCACCGCCAGGCGGGCGATGCCCGGGGCGAGCAGGGCCACCAGGAGCGTGCCGATCGTGCCGGCGATGAAGGAGCCGATGGCGGCGGTCGCCAGTGCCTGGGCCGCCCGGCCCCGTTTGGCCATCTTGTTGCCCTCGATGGCGGTCACGATCGACGCGCTCTCGCCCGGCGTGTTGAGCAGGATCGACGTCGTGGAGCCGCCGTACATGCCGCCGTAGTAGATGCCGGCGAACATGATGAACGCCGACACCGGGTCGTCGATCCCGTACGTGAGCGGCAGCAGCAGCGCGATCGCCATCGCCGGGCCGATGCCGGGCAACACGCCGATCGCCGTGCCGAGCAGCACGCCGATAAGTGCGTAGAGCAGGTTGATCGGCGTCACGGCGGTGTAGAAGCCGCCCACGAGTTCGCTCAGGCCGCCCATCAGAGGATGCCCTTCAGGATGCCGACCGGCAGGCCGATGCCCAGGCCGAGGACGAAGAGATACCAGGTGCCGATCGAGAGGACCAGCGCGATGATCGGGTCGCGGACGAAGTGTCGGCTGCCCAGGGCGTACGCGCACCCGAAGAACAGCACGGCACCGGAGATCGGCCAGCCGGCCCGCTCGATCAGCGCGATGTTGGCCAGGAAGGCGGCGGAGAGCAGAAGCAGGGCCTGCCAGTCGTTGCCGTGGGACAGGTCGACGTCCTCGCCGCCCTCGGGCTCGCCGTGGCCGCCCCGCAGGATGTCCCGGGCAAGGAGCACCGCCGTGACCACCAGCAGACCGCCGACGAGGAACGGCACCGCCTGGGGGCCGACCGGTTCCCGCTGGCCGACGCCGCTGTGCAGCCGCGCGGCGTCGACCAGCACGAGGACGCCGAGAGCGAGCAGGAACAGGACCACCAGGAATTCCGAGCGGTCCTGCCCCTGCCGCGTGATGCGTGAGATCACGCCAGCCCCAGCTCGCTCAGCACGCCGGCGACCCGATCGTTCTCGCTCTTCAGGAACGTAGCGAACTCGTCACCCGCGGCGAAGGCATCGGTCCACCCCTTCGCGGCCAGCGCGTCCTTCCACTCCTTGGAGTCGTGCATCTTCGTCACCAGGTCGACCAGGTTCTTCTTCGCGTCGTCGGACAGGCCCGGCGCGGCGACTATGCCTCGCCAGTTCGAGAACACCAGGTCGACACCCTGCTCCTTCAGCGTCGGCGCGTCGACCTCCTTGACCCGCTCGGCGCTGGTCACCGCGAGAACCTTCACCTCGCCAGCCTTGGCCTGCTCGGCGATCTCACCGATGCCGGTGGCCCCGAAGGCGACCTTCTTACCGAGGATTCCGGTCAGCAACTCGCCGCCACCGTCGTAGCTGACGTAGTTCACGCTCTTGGGAGCGACGCCCACGGCCTTCGCGAGCAGCATCGGCGTCAGGTGGTCCGGACCACCGACCGCGGAGGCTCCGCCTACCGGAATCTTGCCCGGGTTGGCCTTCCACGCGGTGACCAGATCCTGCAGCGTGTTGTACGGCGAGCCCTTGGGTACGACGATCGCCTCGGCCTCTTCGATCAGCTTCGCGACCGGCGTGGTGTCCTGCAGGGTGGCCTTGGACTTGTTCGTGTATGCCGCGCCGACGACGCCGAGGCCCATCTGCATGAGCAGCTTGTCGCTGCCCTTCTCGTTCACCAGGCGCTGGAGGCCGACCGTGCCTCCGGCGCCGGCCACGTTGAAGACCTCGACGTTGCGGGCGAGCTTGGCGTCCTCCATCGCCTTCGTCGCGGTACGGGCCGTGGTGTCGTACCCGCTGCCCGGGCTGTTGGGCACCATGACCCGCAGGCCCGTGATCGGCCCGGCGTTGTCCTTGCCGCCGCCGGTGTTGTCGTCGGCGGTCGTGCCGCAGGCCGTCATCGCGAGCCCGAGGGCCAGTACGGCTCCCGCACCCGCCAGTCGCGACCATGTCCGCATGCCCATGTGTCTATCCCTCCGAAGTCCGCCCCGTTTCCGGAATGTTGCGAGTGCGACGATGGTGCGGTGACGGTGTGAGGCCTGTCACCATTGCGAGCGCAAAGACACTTTTGGTCCTTGTGGTCACGAGAAGTGGAGGGGAGGACTGCCGTGCGCTACCGGGTGTCGCTGGCCGGGCAGTTGCTCGCCCTGCAGATCGGGATCGTATGCCTCGTGCTCCTCGGCGTGGCCGCGGTATCCCTCGCGCAGTCCGACGCGCATTTCCGGGAGACCCAGGGAATCCAGGCCCGCCGGGTGGCCGAGACGGTGGCGGCAACCAGCGGCCTACGCGACGGGCTCGAGGTCGTGCGTTTGGTCAAACGCGGCGACATGCAACCGGACCCTGCCTCCGACCCGAGAGCCCTCATCAGCAGCATCGCGGAGAGCAACCGCAGCGTCTCCGGTTCCACCTGGGTGGTGGTCGCGGATGTCAACGGCATCGTCATCGCCTCGGCGAATCCTGATCAACTCGGCCGGCGGCTCGACCTTCCCGCAAGTCCGCTCGAAACCGGCCGGCAGTGGGACGGGAAGGTGAACTGGGACGGGCGGGCCAGCATGGTGGCCCAGGTGCCGGTGATCAGCGACGGTTACGGCCCGGAACGGGTTGGCTTCCAGGAAATCGTCGGCGTCGTCGCCGTCAGCCGGGAGGTCCCCTCGCTCCTGGACAATTTGTCGTCGGCCGCGCCCAACCTCCTGACCTACCTGGGCATTGCCAGTGTGCTCGGCGTCGCCGGCTCGCTGCTGCTCGCCCGGCGGGTGAAGCGGCAGACTCTGGGCCTCGAGCCGCGCGAGATCACCGGCCTGGTCGAGCACCGCGAGGCGCTTTTGCACGGCATCAAGGAAGGCGTCATCGCGCTCGACCGGCAACACCGGGTCACCCTCGTCAACGACGAGGCCGTCGCACTGCTGGGTCTCTCCCCCGAGGCGGTCGGCAAGGCGCTGGACGATCTGCCGCTGGGACCCGCGCTGGTGCGGGTCCTGACCGGCCGGATGAGCGGTTCGGACCTGCCCGTACCGGTCGGCGAGCGGGTGCTCATCCTCAACCGGATGCCGATCGCCAGTCACGGCCGGCCGCTCGGTTCGGTGACCACGCTGCGCGACCGCACCGAGCTGATCACGCTGCAACACAAGCTCGACGCGGTGCAGCAGGCCACCGACACGCTGCGGGCCCAGGCGCACGAGTTCAGCAACCGCCTGCACACGATATCCGGGCTGATCGAGCTGGGCGAGTACGGCGAGGTCGCCGGTTACGTCCAGCGGGTCAGCGCCCGGCACGCCGAACTCACCGAACAGGTCACCTCCCGCATTGCGGATCCCGCCGTCGCGGCGTTGCTCGTCGCCAAGGGCAGTCTCGCGGCCGAGCAAGGCGTCGAGCTGCGGATCGCGCCGGCGTCCCGGATGCGGAAGGCCGACGAACGACTGTCCACGGATCTCACCACAGTGGTGGGAAACCTGGTCGACAACGCGATCGACGCGCTCGACGTGACCAAACCGGGGTGGGTCGAGGTGGAGATCCGGGAAGACGAGACCGAGGTGACCGTGACGGTCAGCGACTCGGGCCCAGGGGTCGCGCCGGAGCACGCCGACGACGTCTTCCGCCGGGGCTTTTCGACGAAGCCGGCCGGCTCCGACGGCGAGCGCGGCATCGGGCTCTCCCTCGTACGCCTGGTCTGCGTGCGGCGGGGCGGAGACGTCCGGCTGGCGAGCGGCGGCGGGTCGGTGTTCGTCGCCCGGCTGCCGGTCGGTGAGCGGGTGGCCTCGTGATCCGGGTCCTCGTCGTGGACGACGACTTCATGGTCGCGCGGGTCCACAGCGGCTTCGTGGAGCGCACGCCGGGCTTCACCGTGGTCGGCACGGCACACACCGCCGCAGAGGCGATCAAGGCGGCTGAGCGGCTCCGGCCCGACCTCATCCTGCTCGACATCTATCTGCCGGACATGACCGGTCTAGCGGTATTGCAGCAGCTGCGCTGGGACCCGCAGACGGAGGTGGACGTCATCGTGGTCACGGCTGCCAGCGACGTCGACTCGGTCAAGCAGGCTCTGCGCGGCGGTGTCGTCCACTATCTGATCAAGCCCTTCCGGTATCAGGACCTGCGCGAGCGGCTCGACCACTACGCGGAGCGGCATCAGCGGCTTGGCGCCTTGACCGATCCGCGCGGTGCAATGGCGCGCCAGGACGAGGTCGACCGGATCTTCGCGGCACCCGTCACCGGGCGCGGCGCGATGCCGAAGGGATTGACCGCGGAGACCGCGGCCCTGGTCCGGAGCGCCCTGGCCGCAGCCGGCACGCAGGGGCTGTCCGCGGCGGAGTGCGCCGAGCGAACCGGGTTGTCCCGGGTCAGCGCCCGCCGATACCTCGAGCACCTGGTGACGGCGGGCGCGGCCGAGGTGCGCTCCCGGTACGGCAGTACCGGCCGGCCCGAGCGCCGCTTCCGTCCGCTCGGTTGATTCCGGTCAGCCGCGCCCCTTGACGAGCACCTCGATGCCGTCCAGCACCCGCTCGAGGCCGAAGACGAACTCGGCCAGGAAGTCGTCGGAGCCCTCGCCGGCCAGTTCCGCTTTCAGCACCGCGGTGACCGCGGGAAACCGCTCCGGGTCCATGACCTTGGCCAATGCCTGCCAGTACGCGGTCCCGTCATCGGCGGGCTTCCCGTCGGCTTCCGGGCCGGCTTCCGCCCCGGGCGTACCGGGCAGCTCGCCGAGGTCGGTCGCGAGCGTCGCCCACCGCAAGACGTAGCCGCTCACCAGCAGGATCGTGGACAGCTTCTCGCTCTCGGCGAGTTTCGTGGACCCGAGACATCGAAGCCCTTGCTCCAGCCAGGCGATCTGGTTGGGCGTAACCGGCGGACCGGTGATCGGGACCCGCAGCGCCCACGGATGTCGCAGGACGCCGTGCAGCTCAGCCCACGCCCATCGGGACAGTCCCTCTCGCCAGTCGCCGCCCGGCGGCTCGGCTTGGGGGGGTGGGCCGTACGCCGCGTCCACCATGAGCGCGAGCAACTCGTCCTTGGCGCCCACGTACCGGTAGAGCGCCATCGTGGAGGCGCCGACCTCGGCCGCGACCCGGCTCATCGAGACCGCCGGCAGGCCCTCGGCGGATGCGACGGCGATGCCGGCCGCCACGATCCGCTTCAGGCTCAGGCCCGGCTTGGGGCCCCGGGCGGGCCGGTCGCGCAGGCCCCAGGCCGCTTCGATGCTGGGGGGCAGCCCGGTGCTCTCGTCGCTCATTGCCTCAGCTTTCCGTAACGGGTTGCGGCCATCCTACTTCTGTGTATATCGTACGCCATTATGCGTACCACATACGCAGATCAATCCAAGCCAAGGAGTCAAGATGGCCGATGACATCTCGGTCGAAGTCGCCGGACTCACCAAGTCCTACGGGCCGGTACGGGTTCTCGACGGCATCGACCTCAACGTCCGGCGGGGCAGCGTCTTCTCGCTGCTGGGCCCGAATGGCGCGGGCAAGACGACGACGGTGCGCATCCTGGCCACCCTGGTCCGGGCCGACGCCGGCCGGGCCAGGGTGGCCGGCTTCGATGTCGTTCGCGACCGGCGCCGGGTCCGGCAGAGCATCAGCCTCACGGGCCAGTACGCGGCGGTCGACGACCTGCAGACTGGCGCCGAGAACCTGCAGATGATGGGCCGGCTCGCCGGCCTGTCCCGCACCGGTGCCCAGCAGCGCGCCGCCGAGCTGCTCGACCGGTTCGACCTGGCCGATGCCGCCCGCCGGCGGGTCGGTACGTACTCCGGCGGCATGCGCCGCCGCCTCGACCTGGCGGCGAGCCTGGTCGGGAAGCCGGCAGTGATCTTCCTCGACGAGCCGACGACCGGCCTCGATCCGCGCAGCCGGCAGGCCATGTGGCAGGTCATCAAGGACCTGGCCGGGTCCGGGGTGACGGTCTTCCTCACCACGCAGTACCTGGAGGAGGCGGACCAACTCGCCGAACAGATCGCCGTGCTCGACGGCGGCCGGGTCGTCGCCGAGGGATCGCCCGTCCAGCTCAAGCGCCGGTTCGGAGACCAGCGGCTGGAGCTGACCATGTACGACTACGGCACGTTCGATGACGTGGACCGGCAGCTCGGCGGCCGGGTGATGCTGCGCGACCCCGAACGACTCATGGTCAGCGTCGCCACCGACGGCAGCGCCGAACATGTACGCGCCCTGCTCGACAAGGTCGATCCGCAGCGGCGATCGGTGCACCGCTTCGCCATGCACAGCGCCACCCTCGACGACGTGTTCCTGGCCCTGACCGGTCACTCCGCGACCCGACCCGACTCCGCCGCCCGATCCGACTCCGCCCGATCCAACAAGGAGACCGCCGGTGTCTGACCTCGTCCTGACCGCCCGGCCGGGATCGGCGCCGAGCGCGGTCCTCCCCATGATCGACCGCGCCGTACGACTGACTCGCCGCAACGTCGATGCGATGATCACGTCGCTGATGCTGCCGGTGATGCTGATGCTGGTGTTCGTCTATCTATTCGGCGGTGCGATCGACACCGGCACCAAGTACGTCACGTACGTCGTACCGGGCGTGCTCCTGCTCTGCGCCGGGTTCGGCTCGTCACTGACCGCGGTGACCGTCTGCAACGACATGACGGGCGGGATCATCGACCGCTTCCGGTCGATGGACGTAGGTGGCGCCGCGCTCATCACCGGCCACGTCGTCGCCAGCACCTTGCGCAACCTCGCATCCACCGTGCTGGTCTTCGGCGTCGCGTTCCTCATCGGCTTCCGTCCGTCGGCCGGTCCGCTGGACTGGCTCGCCGCCGTGGGCGTCCTGCTCCTGTTCATCCTCGCCCTGTCCTGGTTCTCCGCCGCGGTCGGCCTGTTGGCCAAAACGCCGGATGCGGCCGGCGGTTACACCTTCATGGTGATGTTCCTGCCGTACGCGAGCAGCGCCTTCGTGCCGATCGACACGATGCCGTCGTGGCTGCACGGGTTCGCCCGCAACCAGCCGATCACCCCGATCATCGAAACGATGCGGGCGCTGCTGCTCGACCTTCCGGTGGGAAGCAACCCGGCGCGGGCAGTCGCCTGGTGCAGCGGCATCATCGCGGTCTCGGTCGTCCTCTCCGCGGTCTTCTTCCGGCTGCGGACAAAGTCGTAGGTAGCGACCAGTGCCCGGCCGACCCGACGCGGGAGACCCGCAGAACGGTCCGGCCGGGCACAGCCGTCAGCTTGGCTGGCTCGCCTCGACCGGGCTCGGTCACCACCGGTGGGCCACGTCGATGACCAGCCGCGACCCTGATCCCGGGCCGGTCAGGGTGAACACCCGGAACGGCAGGCGGGCCCGGACGCCCAGTCCAACCGTGGTCTGACCCTCGAAGCTGCCGGCCCAGGCAACCTGCCGGAACGTCTGCCAGCCGGTGACGTTCACCAGTTCGCGCCGGTTCGCCGGCACGTAGGTGAGCCGATAATCGTCGTACGCCGGCGCGACCGCGATGATCTGCAGCCGCGCTCCGCCGCGGAGCGGAACGAGCCGCCCGGAGCCGTCCTCCGTCACCGCGGACACGTACTCGACCCGGTAACCGTCGACGCGGCCCCGGAAGTCCAGCACCAGCCGGTCGTAGCAGGTGTGCCGGCCGGCTCGCACGTTGACGAGGGGCGCCACCGCCGTCGAGTTATGGGCCTTGACCAACGAGCCCCACCAGATCCCGCAGTAGGGCGCGTCCGCCGCTGCGGCCGGAGCCACCGTTCCGATCACGGTCGCTGCGAGCATCGCCGCCAGCGCAATGAACATGCGTCGCATGGTGGGTGCCTTCCTGTACCCCCGCTGCGTAGGCCATCTACGCACGCCACACAGACGCGGAGGAGGGCTGCGCGGTTTACCGGAAGCGGTGCCCGCGCCGCGTCGCGTCGGCCACGGGGTGCGGAACGATCGCCGGCAACGGCGGAAGAGCCGGCCCACGGGCCTACAAAACAGGCAGCCTCCGCCCGACACGGCCGGGCGGAGGCTGCCTCACTCCCGCGGTCAGTAGACGCTGAAGCTGCGGGTCGGGCTGATGGCCGCAAGGTGATCCGGGTCGGCCGGCTTGTACACCCGGTAGTAGTAGGTGCCGCGATATCCGGGCTTGATGGCGAAGGCGTATGTGCTCGTAGACGGCAGCAACTGGCTGTTTACCGTGGCCCACGCCCCACTGCTGAACTGCTGCAGATACACCCGATGCCCCGCATGGCCGGGCGCCACTCCCCCGGACAAGGTCACCGACCCGCCGAGCGCGACCGAGGTCCGCGAGAGGTTCGCAGTCACCACCGGGCGCACCCCCACCGCGCGCAGCGGGCTGCCGGTGCCCATGAACACAGTGGAGCCGCGGTAGACCCACAGGTAGTCCAGGCTCCAGGACGGCTTGTGGCTGAACGTCAGGTAGCCGCTGCTGCTGCTGCTCGGCGCGCCCAGCAGCATCCAGCTGGTGGTGCCCTTCCGCCGCCCGTAGAGCTGTACCGGTACGCCGGCGATGGCGGCGCCGGTGTCGGCGCGTACCAGCCGGCCGGTCACCGTCACCGCGCCGCCGTACGTGACCGCGGTGGTGTTGCTGCTGATCGTCGCCCTGGTGCCGACCAGCCGCACGCTGGGGGCGGTGCTGCTGTATTTGCCCGAGCGGTCGCGCACCCACACCCGGAAGGTGTACGTCGTCCCCGCGGCCAGGCCCGACACCGTCGCGCCGCTGCTCGTGCCGGCGTACACCCCGGTGCCCGACGTGGGTGACGACGGGGCGACAGTACCGGCAGCCATCCGCACGATCACCTGGTCCAGGTCGGTGATCTGGGGCAGCGTCCAGGACAGCGTCGCCGTTCCGTGGCCACCGGTGGCCTTGAGGTTGCCCACCGCCGGCGGCACCACGTCGACCGTGCGGAAGGTGGTGGTGAACTTGCCCACCTGGGCTACGCCGGCGCTGTCCCGGACCCCGGCCACGACTACGCGGTAGGGGGTGTTGTCCTGCAACGCGGCCGCGGGCCTGATGGTCGCCGTACGCGATGCCGCGTCGTAGCTGACCGTCGCGGCCACCGTGGCGCCGCTCCGGCCGCTCGCCAGGCGTACCGACGCGGCCGTCACCGACGCCGGATCCACCGGCCGGGCAAAGCTCACCGTCGGTGCCGTGCCCAATGCCACCGCAGTAGCGAAGTTCGCCGGAGAGATGTTGCGCACCCACACCTGCTCGCCGGCGGGTGGGGGGCCGGTGATGTTGGGAACGACGACGAGACCCTGGTATCGGTTGGACAGCACCACATCGGGGCGGTCATCACCGTTGATGTCGCCGAGCGCCAGATGCACGGAGCCGTATGGGACGTCGTGGAGCACCGGGGTCGACAGGGTGCCGTCGCCAGCCTGCAGCAGCGTGCTCATGTACGGTCCGGCATCGCTCGGGGTGACCAGATCGGAGCGACCGTCCCCATTGATATCGGCGGCCTCGATCATTCCAGGAAGGTCCGCCGTCGGGTAGACGACCGGCGCGTTCAGCTCTCCGGTCGGCGTCTGCACGAATACGTTGATCCGCGAGGCACCGTTGCCACCGATGGTGGCGGCCACATCGGCCCGGCCGTCGCCAGTCAGGTCCGCCACCTCGATCCCCGAGATGTTGGGCGAGTAGCCGGTGATCGCCGCGTGCTCGGTGCGTTCCCAGCCCGCCTCTCTGTGGTGGTAGACCCGAACCAGTCCCTGGTAGTAGGCGACCACGTCCATCCGGCCGTCGCCGTCGACATCGCCGACCTCGAGTTCGTACGTCGCATCGCTGCTCACCGGCGACGACACGAACGTGCCGGGCGACTCCTGGGTAAGCACCGCGATGCCGGCCGGGTTGGTCGCCGCGACGAGGTCCGCATCCCGGTCACCGTCGATATCGGCAGTGGTGAGCGCCCAGGCGTTCTCGGTGCCGGGAATCACGCCGGTGCTCTCCAGGACACCCGCCGCCGTCTGCTGGAAGATCTCGATACCCGACCGGGTCGCCAGGGCGGCGTCGAGGCGGCCGTCGCCGGTAGCGTCGAGCAGAGCCACGGCGGCGCTGTCGTTGGGCCCGAGTTGGGTGTTGTATCGGACCGGGCTGGCCAGCGATCGGTCCGCCTTCTGTGCGAAGACGAACAACTTGTTGTCGTTGGCCGGGTCGTTGTAGTCCCGGGTAGTGAACACGACGTCATTGCGACCGTCGCCGGTCATGTCCCCTACCGCGACGCCGAATGCCGAGCCACCGACCGGCCTGGTCTCCGCCGGGGCGTACAGCCCAGCCGGGGCGACAGCCAAGGTGTACGAGCGGGTGTCGGCCGCGCCGTTGTAGTTCCGCACGGCGACATAGTGAGTGCCGGCATTCATGGTGAGCCAGACCGTCTCACCGCTGCCGGGGCCGGCCTTGTCGACCTCGCCGAGCAGTCGGAGATCCTTGTCGTACACCGCCACCACCGGGTCGAGGTTCTGCGCACGGTTCACGTCGTACGTGGGCGGGGTCGCTCGCACCTCGACCGATCTCTGTTCGGTCGATTCGTAGCGGTACCAGTCGACGTCACCTTCCATGCCGATGGTGCCGGTGACCGACGTGGAGAGGACGGTCGCCCGGGCCGGTACATCGTTGGGCTCGCCGATGCCCATGGCACGCTGCGGGAACTCTGCTCCCCAACCGCCGCCTACGGCGGAGTACGCGTCGAGCACGCCGTAGCCGTAGTAGGGGTCGATGCCCCGCGGACCGGCGTCCCGGGCGGTGGCCCGCAGCCGACCCATCACCTGCGCCGGGGTCAGCGTCGGATACATCGTGCGAACCAGGGCGGCCACGCCCGAGGCGATCGGCGCCGAGAGCGACGTGCCGTCACCGATCGCGTAGGGAGGGTAAGTGCCGCTGAACGCCTTGGGGTACGTGGAGACGATGCCGAAACCGGGGGCGGCCACGTCGATCCAGTCGCCCGAGGAACTGAAGTCGGTCAGGTTTCCGGCAGTGTCGGTGGCGCCGACTGCCAGCACCTCCGGGTAGGCCGCCGGGTACTGCGGTGTGTCGTCCCCCTCGTTGCCGGCCGCCACGACGACCACCGCGCCCTTGCCGACGGCGTACTTCATCGCGTCGTGCAAGGCTGGGCTGTCGGTCGGCCCGCCCAGCGAGAGATTGACAATCTTCGCTCCGTGATCGGCGGCCCACGTGACCCCCTCGGCGACGTCGGAGTCGAAGCCGAAGCCGTTGCGATCGAGCACCTTGACCGGCATGACCCGACCGGTCCAGGCCACGCCCGCGACGCCAATGCCGTTGTTGGTGTTGGCCGCGGCGATGCCGGCGACCATCGTGCCGTGGCCGTTGTCGTCCGCTGGCGCGCTGCCGGGACTGATGGCGTTGTAGCCGGCCACGATCCGCCCGACCAGATCCGGGTGGGCCGTGTCCACACCCGTGTCCGCGATGGCGATCACCTGGCTGGTAGAGCCCTTGGTCCGGTCCCATGCCTGCGGCAGCCGGACCGTGTTGAGATACTTCTGGTCTCCGTAGGTGTAATACTCGTCGTTCGGCGCGGCGGTCACCCGCCTGCGGTAGTCGAGCGACACGCTCTGCACCGCCGGGTCCTTGCGTAGGTCGCGGAGCAGCTCAGCGGCGGCACGGGTGGTGCGCACCTTGACGAACGCCGTCCCGCGTACGGCGCCGGCGGTGCGGGCGCCGCGGCTCTTCAGCGCCCCGTCCTTTGCTGTGGCGGAGGCGCCCGGCTTGAACCGTACGAGCACCGAGTGCTGGTCGTACGAGGCCTTCTTCTCCCCCCGCGGGCGTTCGGGCCGGGGTAGTTCCTTGAATTTGGGCTTTGGATCGGGCGGTTGCGCGGCGCTTGCGACCGGCGCGATGGAGCCGAGGACGGCCACGGCTAGCGCGGCCACCCCTACATGGCGGAGCAGCATTGGTCCCCCGTGGGATATAGACGGTGACCGCAGTGTGCCAGAGCCCATGCAGTTCCGACAGGGCCTACTCGGCCAGTATCAAAAGCGAGTGGGACGATACCCGCGCACGCTCGCCACGCCGTACCGCCGTTTTTCGAATCGCGAGGCGTTGATGCGGGCGGTGCCGGTCCCGACCCCGGGCACGGCCACGGAAGGCAGCAGGTTCCGCTGGGCACCGGCGCCGGCCGATCGCCTGTCACCGGGTCAACCCTCGGGCCCCGGTAGGGTTCGGGTGCGCGGGATCGTCGCGAGCTCCGGCGGCGGCGTCCGCGCGTGTCGCCCATCCGAGAGCAGGGGGCCGTACATGGCTGAGGTGTTGGTGTTCCATCACGCGCAGGGTCAGACGGCGGGGTTCCTCGCCTTCGCCGAGGAGCTACGACGAGCCGGGCACACGGTGCACACGCCGGACCTGTACGACGGCCGTACCTTCTCGAGCCTGGACGACGGTCTGGCCTATGCCGGAAAGGTGGGCTTCGGCGAGCTCCTCGACCGCGGGGTACGCGCCGCGAACGACCTGCCCGCCGAACTCGTCTACGCCGGCTTCTCGCTCGGGGTGATGCCGGCGCAGAAGCTGGCGCAGACGCGGGCCGGCGCCCGCGGAGCGCTGCTGTTCGAGTCCTGCCTCCCGTCGGCGGAGTTCGGGTCCTCCTGGCCCGAGAAGGTGCCGGCGCAGATCCACGGCATGGACGCGGACCGAATCTTCGTAGGCGAGGGCGACATCGACGCCGCCCGCGCCCTCGTGGCGTCGGCGAAGCACGCGGAGCTGTTCCTCTACCCCGGCGACCAGCACCTGTTCGCCGACGCCAGCCTGCCGTCCTACGACGCGGCCGCGGCCGCACTGCTCAGGCGGCGCGTTCTCGACTTCCTCGCCGCGCGCTGACGGGCCTGGGTACTGGCTCACGCGGGGACGAAGCGTGCCGGGCGCCCGTACGGGCAGCTGCACGATGCCCGACGGTCCAGCTGACCTGCTGCCGGCGGTCGACCGGCTGACGGCTGACGTCGAGGAGGTGCACGCATGTCGACGGTGGCGGCCGACCGTGCCGCGGGCCTTGTCAGAGATTTGCAGGAACGAGCGGCCCGGGCATTTCCCGCGGTCTGCCTCGACCGCCTCGACGGGTGGTGGTTGCGGCATGGCGACAGCAGCGCCTGGTGGGCCAGTTCCGTGTTGCCCCACAGCGATGCCGTGCCGGTAGAACTGCCGGCCAAGATCCGGTTGGTTGAGGAGTTCTACGCCGGTCACGGTACGCGTGCCCGGTTCCAGATCAGTCCGGGAGCTTGCCCGGCCGACCTCGACGAGGCTCTGGCCGAACGCGGTTACCGCATTGACTCCCCGATGTCGCTGCAATCGGCTCCAACCGCACGCGTCATCGGCCGGCTGCCAACGGGTGAACCGCGGATCCGCATCGACGACCAGCCGACGGACGCGTGGTTCGAGACCTGGCTGGCGGTGCACGGCACCGGCGGTGACCCCGGCCCGGAACGGGACATGCTCCGCCGGGTGGACCGGCCGACCGCGTACGCGTCGGCGTTGACCGGGACCGACGTCGTCGCGGTCGGCCGCGCGGTCACCGAAACCGGCTGGGCCGGTCTGTTCGGTATGGCGACGCTTCCGGCCGCCCGCGGTGCAGGGGCCGCCAGGCACGTGCTCGCCGCCCTCGCCCAGTGGGCCGCCCGCCACGGCGCCGCACACATGTATCTCCAGGTGGAGTGCGACAACACCGCAGCGCGCCGGTTGTACGAACGCGCTGGCTTTACTGAGGTGTGCCGGTATCACTACCGCACCGGCTCCACCAAGACCTCCTCACCCTCGACCCATCCGGTCACGAAGGCGAGGGCCTGCGGAACTCACAGCCGTGACCTGCCTTAGCCGGGACGGATCCGCCCGGCACGTGGTGCGCCTAGTGTCGGGTGTCTTAAATTCTTTGACGCCGGTTGTGGGCAAAGCTGTACGGCGTCTGTTGCCACGCAGGTGGTGCTGTGTCGGGGTGGTGGCGCCAGGAGGTGACGCGGGGTCACACCTGCGCATTCCGGGACGAGGAAGGAACCGATGGTCAGCGTTACCACGCTTCAATCAGACGACCGCCCTGGGTGGGAGGAGTTGTTTTGCGGCTACAACGCCTTCTACGGCCGCACCTGGCCCGCAGACCGGTATGACTGGGCCTGGCAGGAGTTACAGCGCGGCGACCGGGTGCGTGCGTTTGGGGCGCGGCTCTACGATCAGGTCGCCGAGAACCGCGGCTTCATCCAGTACGTGGTTTCCCTCTAGCCTCGGGTGGCGCCGCTCGTGCCGCCGAAGATCTCCACAAGGTTCATCCACGACGGGCCGACAGGAGGCACGATGTTGCCGCTTACGATCACCGTCGATGCGATCCACTAGATCGCGGTTGGCGGCGGTGGCGACCTACTGGACGACCGGACCATCCGCCGTCGCCGCCGAACGTATTGCGGGCGTGCGCCGATACGGTGCGTCGATGGTAGGCATCGGGCCGGTGACACGGCGATGGCTGATCGATGGTGGTCTGGCCCTCGCCGTACTGACCGTGAGTGAGATCGCGATCGCGACCGGCCGGGAGGCGGGTGCTGCGCCGCGTGACTGGTTGGCGTACGGCCTGGGGTTAGGTATGGCCGCGCCGGTGCTGCTGCGCCGTCGGTTTCCCACAGCCGCGCTGTACCTGGTCGCCGCGGTGCTGGTGGTGTTCTACGCGTTGGACTATCCCGGATTCCCGCCTGCATTGGTCCTTGCCGTGCCGCTGTACGACGCGGGGCTTGCCGGGCACCTGTGGCGGGTGCTGCCGGTGCCGGTGTTCTTCGTCGCTGTCGGCAGCGACGTGAGCGTGCGCCGGGGCCTGCCGCCGCTGGAGACACTCGCCATGTTCCTGCCGCAGGTTGCCGTGGTGGCGGTGGCGATGCTCTTGGGCGCTCTCGTGCGCAGCCGGCGGGCGTATGCGGCAGAGGTGCGGGAGCGGCTGGCATTGGTGGAGCAGGAGCGCGAGTGGGAAGCGGCGCGTCGGGTGGCCGAGGAGCGGCTGCGAATCGCCCGCGAACTCCACGACACGGTCGGGCACGCGATCGCCACGATCACGGTGCAGTCGGCGGCGGCGTTGCGGCTGCTCGACCGGGAGCCCGGCCGGGTCCGCGAGGCGCTCACCGCGATCCGCGGTACCGGCAAGGCGGCGCTGGCGGAGATGCGCGCGACCCTCGGCATCCTGCGCGCGGACGACGAAGCGCCGGCGGTGGACCGGGACGCCGGCCTGCACCGGCTACCGGACCTGTTGGCGGCGGTGCGGGCGGCGGGGCTGCGCGTCGACGTCGACAGCGACCTCGACGGCCGGCCGATGGACGGGCCGGTCGACCACGCCGCGTACCGGATCGTGCAGGAGTCCTTGACCAACGTGCTGCGGCACGCCGGGTCTGAGGCGCGTGCGGCGGTGTCACTGCGCACAGGTGCGGACGCGGTGATCATCGAGGTCGGCGACGACGGGCCCGGTCAGGCCGTAGACGTCCCGGTAGGCCGCGGTGGCGGGCGTGGTCTGGTCGGGATGCGGGAGCGGGTCGAGGCGCTCGGCGGCGAATTCCAGGCCGGTCCGGGGCGAGACGGTGGTTTCCTGGTCCGGGCCAGATTGCCACGGGAGGCACCGTGATCAGG
>DASVMV010000092.1:0-9721 GCA_036384155.1 Micromonosporaceae bacterium | reverse complement strand
GTCGGCGCCCGGACCGGCCGCCGACGAGGTGGCCCGCCTGCTCGACGGCGGGAACCCGGTGGTCGTCGTCGGCGCCGGAGCCGACGACCGCCGTACCTGGGACGCGCTGGTACGGCTCGTGGAGCGGCTCGGCGCGCCGGTCTGGCAGGAGGCGTTCGGCGCCCGCGCCGGCTTCCCGCAGGACCATCCGCGGTTCGCCGGGCACCTGCCGGCCGGCCGGTCCCGACTCCGCTCGGTGCTCGCAGGACACGATGTCGCGCTCGTGGTGGGCACCGGCGCCTTCCGGCAGTACCCCTACGAGCCGGGTCCGCTGGTGCCGGACGGGCTTACGGTGCTGGTGGTCTCCGACGACCCGGACGAGCTGCATCACAGCCGGGCCGACCTCGCCGTGCTCGCCGACCCCGCGACGTTCTGCGCCGCGCTGGCCGAGCGGGTGTCATCCCGACAGGTTCCGCCACCCGCGCGCCACATGCCGGTGGTGGAGCCGCCGGCGCCGGGAGAGCCGATGCGGGCAGTGCACGTCTTCCTCGCACTCGCCGAACGGCTGCCCCGGGACGTCGTGCTCGTCGAGGAGACCCCGTCAACCAGGCCGGACCTCCACCAGCTGATGCCGGCCCGAGAGCCCCGCGGTTTCGTCAGCGCCGCCATGGGCGGCCTCGGCTTCGGCCTGCCGGCCGCAGCGGGTCTGCGGATGGGCGATCCCAGCCGGCCCGTCGTGGCCGTGCTCGGCGACGGCTCGTCGCTCTACGCAATCCAGGGATTGTGGAGCGCCGCGCGGTACGGCTGCGGCGCGCTCTTCGTGATCCTTGCCAACGGCCGCTACGCGATCATGGACCGGTTGGCGGACAAGGTCGGCGGCAAGGCGCCCTGGCCGGCGTTTGAGGATGTCGACATGTACGGCCTGGCCCGCTCCCTCGGCTGCCCGGCCCGCCGAGTCACCAGCTACCCGGAATTCCTCGCGGTCCTCGACGAGGTCGTTCCCACCCTCGCCGACCGCGCCGAACCGCTGCTGCTCGACGTACCGGTGATCGCCGAACAGCACTTCGAACCCTGACCCCCGTACCGCCGCCATCAGGAGGACCACAGTGACTCTTCTCGACACCACAACATGGCACGGCATGGTCTACAGCGACGGCTGGGTGGAGGCAGCTGGCGGTACCGCCGCCGTCGTCTCCCCAGCGACCCGGGAAGAGATCGGCCGGGTCGGCGTGGCGAACGGAACCGACGTGGCCCGGGCCTGCGCCCGTGCCGCCGAGGCGCAGCGCGCCTGGGCGGCAACCCCGTACACCGGGCGCGCCGCGGTGCTGCGCCGGGCCGGACAGCTGTGGGAGCAGCACGCCGCCGAGGTGGGCGACTGGATCGTCCGCGAGGCCGGGTCCATCCCGCCGAAGGCCGGCGTCGAGACGGAGACCGCGGCGCAGGAGTGCTACGAGGCGGCCGCCTTGGCCTCGCACCCGCTCGGCGAGATCATCCCGAGCGCACAGCCGCGGCTCAGCCTGGCCCGCCGGCTGCCGGTCGGCGTCGTCGGCGTCATCGCACCCTTCAACTTCCCGCTCATCCTGGCGATCCGCTCGGTCGCGCCGGCTTTGGCGCTCGGCAACGCCGTCGTGCTGAAGCCCGACACCCGCACCGCGGTGGCCGGCGGGGTGGCCATCGCCCGGGTGTTCGAGGAAGCCGGCCTGCCCGAGGGGCTGCTGCACGTCCTGCCCGGCGGGGTGGAGACCGGGGAGGCCCTGGTGGCCGACCCGCACGTACCGGTGATCAGCTTTACCGGCTCGACCGCCGCCGGGCGGAAGGTCGGCGAGGCCGCCGGCCGCCACCTCAAGCGGGCCCACCTGGAACTCGGCGGCAACTCTGCGCTCATCGTGCTCGACGACGCGGACCTGGACCTCGCGGTCGCCGCCGGCGCCTGGGGCTCGTTCCTCCATCAGGGACAGATCTGCATGACGACCGGCCGCCATCTGGTGCACGAGAGCCTGACCGACCGGTACGTCGAGCAGCTGGCCGAGAAGGCCGACCACCTGCCGGTCGGTGACCCGGCCAAGGAGCAGGTGGCACTCGGGCCGATCATTGACGAGCACCAGCGCAACAAGATTCACTCGCTCGTCATGGCCAGCGTCGACGCGGGCGCGCGACTGGCCGCGGGCGGTAAGTACGACGGCCTCTTCTACCGCCCGACGGTTCTCGCCGACGTCACCACCAGCATGCCGGCGTACGCGCAGGAGGTATTCGGCCCGGTCGCCCCGGTAATACCCTTCGCCGACCTCGACGAGGCCGCGGCGATCGCCCGGGACACCGAGTACGGGCTCTCGCTCGGCATCCTCAGCCGCGACGTGATGAAGGCGATGGAACTCGCCGACCGGATTCCGAGCGGCATCGTGCACATCAACGACCAGACGGTCAGCGACGAGGCGGTGGCGCCGTTCGGCGGCGTCGGCGCGTCGGGCACCGGCTCCCGGTTCGGCGGCCCGGCGGCGAACGTCGACGCGTTCACCGTCACCCAGTGGCTCACCATGCAGGGCAGCGCCACCCGGTACCCGTTCTGACCCGCCTTCGCGGCATGGAAGGAGACGAGCGTGGCCGGCTACCCCCGCGCGAGCGCCTGACGGTGGGCCGCGCGCCCGTCGACGCGACGGTCACCGAAGCCGTCGGAGAAGGGCGGCACAAGGCCGGCCCCCGCCCTCGGCGTACAGCGGCCTGGCTCACCGTGCTCGGGGTGGTCCTGCTCGCCCTGAACCTGCGCGCGGCGATCGCCGGCCTCGCCCCGCTCCTGCCCGACGTGCAGGTCGACCTCGGGCTCTCCCGCTTCACTGCAGGCCTGCTCACCACCCTGCCGGTGCTCTGCTTCGCGCTACTTTCCCCGGTTTCCGCGCTGATCGGACGACGGGTCGGCATCGAAATGGCGCTGCTGCTGGCGATGCTCGGGATCATTGCCGGCACTCTCGTGCGTACCGTGACCGGGGCGGCATGGATGCTCGCCGGAACCGCGACCATCGGCGCCGGAATCGCCGTCGGCAACGTCCTGGTGCCGACCATCGTCAAGCAGGACTTCCCCGAACGCGCGGGTCTGATGACCGGCGTCAGCACGGCCGCGCTCACCGGCGGAGCCGCCCTGGCGGCCGCCGTCACCGCGCCGCTCGCCCACAGCACCGCCCTGGGTTGGCGGGGATCGCTGCTGGTGGTGGGCGCGCTCGCCGCCGTCGCCGCGGTCGTCTGGCTCCCGCAGTTGCGCAGCCATCACGTGGCACCACCCGTACGGGTGGGCGGCGGCCGCATCCTGCGCTCCCCCGTCACCTGGCAGCTGGCCACGTTCATGGGCATGCAGTCGATGACCTACTACGCGGTGCTGGCCTGGCTGCCCGCGCTGTTGGGCGAGAAGGGGGTGAGCCCGGCGGGTGCGGGGTGGGCGCTCGGCCTGTTCAACCTGCTGGGCATCGCCACCTCGGTGCTGGTGCCCGCGCTCGCCGCCCGCCGGCGGGATCAGCGCGGCATTGGCCTGCTGACCTGCGGGTGGTGGGGGGCGGGTCTGCTCGGCCTGCTGGTGGCGCCCTCGCTCTACCTGTTGTGGGCGGTGCTCATGGGCTTCGCGCAGGGCGCCGGGATCGGCCTCGCGTTCGCCCTCATCGTCTTGCGGGCCCGGAACCCCGAGTCGGCCCGCGACCTGTCCGGGACCGTGCAGGCGATCGGCTATCTGCTGGGTGCCGGCGGGCCCCTGGTCATGGGCGTACTGCGGGACAGTTCGGGCGGTTGGGCGCTGCCGCTGATCGCCATGTGCGCCGCGGTCGCCGTGATGGCCGCGGCGGCACTCGGCGCGGGCCGAAACCGTCAGGTCTAGGAGGGCGATGATGCGTACCCAGGTTGGGATCGTCGGGGCGGGACCCGCTGGACTGATGCTGTCGCATCTGCTGCACCTGCACGGCGTCGAGTCCGTGGTGCTCGAGTGCCGCAGCCGGGACTACGTCGAGAAGCGGGTCCGGGCCGGCGTTCTCGAACAGGGCTCCGTCGACCTGCTGTGCCGCACCGGGCTGGGCGAGCGGCTCCTGCGCGAGGGAATGCGGCACGAGGGCATCGAGCTGCGCTTCGACGGAGAGTCGCACCGGGTGCCGATGACCGAGCTGACCGGCCGGGCGATCACCGTGTACGGGCAGCAGGAGGTGGTGAAGGACCTGATCGCGGCCCGGTTGGCGGCCGGCGGCTCGATCCTGTTCGAGGTCGACGACGTCAGCCTGGACGGACTCGATTCGCAGTCGCCGGTCATCCGCTTCCGGCACTCCGGGCGCGAGGAGGAGCTGCGGTGCGACTTCGTGGCCGGCTGCGACGGTTCTCACGGCGTGAGCCGGGGTTCGGTGCCTGACGGGAACTTCACGACGTACGAGCGGACGTATCCCTTCGCCTGGCTCGGCATTCTCGCCGCCGCTCCCCCGGCGGTCGACGAGCTGATCTACGCCAACCACGCGCGGGGATTCGCGCTGCACAGCCTGCGGTCCCCGCAGATATCGCGGCTCTACCTGCAGGTCGGCCCCGACGAGGACATCGCGGACTGGCCGGACGAGCGCATCTGGTCGGAACTGCGGGCGCGGCTGGAGACAGTGCCCGGCTGGTCGCTCAACGAGGGGCCGGTCCTGGAGAAGTCGATTACGCCGATGCGCAGCTTCGTCGTCGAGCCGATGCAGTGGGAACGCCTGTTCCTCGCCGGCGACGCGGTGCACATCGTGCCGCCCACCGGCGCGAAGGGCATGAACCTCGCCCTCGCCGATGTCGCGCTGCTCGGCGACGCGTTCGCGGCCTGGTACGCCGAGAGGCGGACCGACCTGCTGGAGGGGTATTCCGCCACGGCGCTGCGCCGGGTCTGGCGGGCGCAGCACTTCTCCTGGTGGATGACCTCGATGCTGCACCGGCTAGACACCCGGGACCCCTACGAGGAGAAGCTGCAGCTGTCCACGCTGCACTACGTGGCGACGTCGCGGGCCTATGCGACGAGCCTCGCGGAGAACTACGTGGGGCTGCCGAAGGTCTAGGTGAGGACCTCGCGCCTGCTGCCAGCCCGCGCCCTTATCCTCCACGCATGCTTGATCGGGATCTGGCCATTGCCGCAGCGCAGCCGCTGCATACCGGAGCAGGCGGGCTTCTCGTGGCGTCAGACCAGGAGACGCATGCAGCCTTGCTGGCCCTCATCGGCAGCCAGTTCCCACCCCACGTGCCGTCCCGCTAGCTGTGCGGCCGGAGCGAGGACGGCGGGGAGTCCGCAAGTTCGGCGATCACCTCGGCATGACACCGCTCCGGCACACACCAACAGCCGAGCCTGCGCCCGCGCAGACCGGGGAGGAGTGCGAGGAGGTCCGGACGGCTGAGTAGGTACGTGCGGTACTTCTCCACGACCTCCGCGCGACTGCCGTCGGGACCGGGACGGTACGGACTTGCCAGCGGGGAGGGCTGGAGATGCCAACCGCCGCGGTGCATGGCCCGTCCGACGTAGACCACGTCGGCATACGCCGGGTCATCGCGGTGGCCCTTCAGGTTTACAACCGTGGTTGCCGTCATGGCCCCAGCCTCCACACCGCCCGTCGACATGAGCATGTGCACGTCGGTGCCGCCGGTGTGCCGCTCGCCGTCCGCGGTACCGACCACTTTCGCAGATGGCGGTGGACCGCGCCCGTTCAGCCGGGCGCCCGCGGGCAACTACGCCTCACCCACGGTCACCTTGACGGTGTGCCATCCGGTGGCGCCATCCGGGGCGACTGGTGACCGCCGCTCGACCTGCACCGCGCCCGTCGCGTCGGTCGCCCGTACCTGCAGGGTGTGCTCACCGGCCGGCGCCGGCCACCGCCACGACCACTGCACCCAGGTATCGATCGACACCGACCGGGCCAGCGTCGCGGGCTGCCACGGGCCGCCATCGACCCGTACCTCGACCCGCTCGATACCCCGGTGCTGCGCCCACGCCACGCCGCCGACGGTGACCGGTCCGGCGGCGAGCCGAGTGCGCGAGCGGGGGGTGTCTACGCGCGACTGCGTCTTGATCGGGGCCTGCGCGGCCCAGCCCCGCGGTACCCAGTACGCGTCGAACTCGGCGAAGCTGCTCAATTCGAGCTCCACCACCCACTTGCACGCGGAGACGTAGCCGTAGAGCCCGGGCACTACCAGGCGCGCCGGAAACCCGTGCTCCAGCGGCAGCGGCGACCCGTTCATGCCGACCGCCAGGAGGGCATCCCGGCCGTCCCGCAGGACGGCCGTGGGGGTACCGCAGGTCCATCCGTCCGCCGACCGGCCGACGACCTGGTCGGCGCCGTCGAGCGGCCCGGCCTCGTCGAGCAGGTTCCGCAGGGGTACGCCGAGCCAGCGCGCGTTGCCGACCAGATCGCCGCCAACCTCGTTGGAGACGCAGGCGAGCGTGACGTAACGCTCAATCATCGGCCGGGCGAGCAGGTCGGCGTAGGTGAGGGTGATCGGATTGCGGACCCGACCGGTGATCCGCAGCGTCCAGTCGGCCGGGTCGACCTGCGGTACGACCAGGGCGGTGTCGATCCGGTAGAAGTGGCGGTTCGGGGTGACGTACGGGGCCAGTCGGGGCAACGCCAGGTCGGCGCCGGGCGGTACCGGCGGCGCCGGGCTGGCCGGGGCCGGCAGCACCAGCCCTGAGCGGGCGGCGGAGACGCTGCGCCGGGTCGACCACCACCGACCGCCGAACCCGGCCACGGTGGCGATGCCGATCGCCACCCCCACGCGAGCGAGGAACCGCCGCCGGCCGGCGGGATCGGATTCGCGGCCCCCGGGATCAGTGGTCAGCACCCATAGGACACTCGCCGCCACCGCCGCTGCCACAACTGCCGGTATTGCCGCGGACGGGCCGGCCCCGGGCCTGCTCAGCGCCGCCCCGACGCCGATCGCGGCGAAGAGGGCGATGCCGGCGGCCCCGGCCGCGAAGGACCGGACGGCGAGCGCTCCGATGAGCGCGGCGAATCCGGCCAGCAGGACGGCGGTACCGACGAGCAGAGCGATCTTGTCGTACCGGCCGAAGACCGCGATGGCGAACTGCTTGACCGGCTCGGGCACGGTGTCAACCACCACGCCGCCGACGGCCACGAGCGGCGCTGACCGCGGACCGGTGAACACCGCCACCACCTCGGCGGTGCCGATCGCCGCCGTAGCCGCGGCCAGGCCGGCCAGCGCACCGGCCAGACGGGAGGTCGTCCTCACCACCCCAGTGTCGACCCTCCCGCCACACGCGATCTAGGGCATACCGTCGTGGTTAGAGATCACCTAACGACGATATGCCCTAGATCGACTTGTCGGGGTGGGCCCTAGAAGCCGGGTCCGTGCTGGTGGCCGTGGCCGTGGCCGTGGCCGTGGCCGGCAGCCGGCTCGGCCTTCTCCGGCTTCTCCACCACGAGGCTCTCGGTGGTCAGCAGGAGGCCGGCAATCGAGGCGGCGTTGACCACCGCGTTGCGCGTCACCTTCACCGGGTCGACGATGCCCGCCTTGGCCAGGTCGACGTACTGGCCGCTGGCCGCGTCGAGCCCGGTGCCCCAGCCGCTGCCGGCGACCTTCTCGGCCACCACGTAACCGTCGAGCCCGGCGTTGTTGGCAATCCACCGCAGCGGCTCGACCAGCGCCTTGCGTACGATCGACACGCCCACCGCCTCGTCGCCGGTCAGCCCCAGCCCGTCGGAGAGCAGCGGAGCGGTCTGCACCAGCGCGGCACCCCCGCCCGGCACCGTGCCCTCCTCGACCGCGGCCTTCGTCGCCGAGATCGCATCTTCGATGCGGTGCTTGCGCTCCTTCATCTCGACCTCGGTCGCGGCACCCGCCTTGATGACCGCGATGCCGCCGGACAGCTTCGCCAGCCGCTCAGCCAGCTTCTCCCGGTCCCAGTCGGAGTCGGATGCCTCGATCTCCTTGCGGATCTGCGCGACCCGATCGGCGACCTCGTTGGCACGGCCCCCGCCCTCAACGATCGTGGTGGTGTCCTTGTCGACCACAACCCGCCGGGCCGTGCCGAGCACCTCCGGACCAACCTGGTCGATCTTGTAGCCCAGCTCCGGCGCGATCAGCTGGCCGCCGGTCAGGATGGCCATGTCCTGCAGCATCGCCTTGCGGCGGTCACCAAACCCGGGCGCCTTCACGGCGCAGACCTTGAACGTCTTGCGGACCGCGTTGACCACCAGCGTGGCCAGTGCCTGCCCCTCGACATCTTCGGCCACGATCAGCAGCGGCTTGCCGGCCTGCAGCACCTGGTCGAGCAGGGGCAGCAACTCCTCCACCGCAGCGATCTTCTGGGTGGTGAGCAGGATGTACGCGTCTTCGAGAACCGCCTCCTGCGCCTCCGGGTCGGTGACGAAGTGCGGGGAGATGAAGCCCTTGTCGAACTGGAGGCCCTCGGTCACCTCGAGCTCGGTCGCGAGGGCCGAACCCTCCTCTACCGTGATGACGCCGTCGCGGCCAACCTTCTCCATCGCCTCGGCGATCATCTCGCCGATCGTGGCGTCCTGGGCCGAGATCGTCGCGACGTGGGCCACGGCCTCCCGGCTGCCCACCTCGATGGCCTTGTCGAGCAGGGCTTCGGACACCTTCTCGGCGGCCGCGTCGATGCCCCGCTTGAGCGCCGCCGGGCTGGACCCGGCCGCCACGTTGCGCAGGCCCTCCCGGACCATTGCCTGGGCGAGCACGGTGGCCGTCGTGGTGCCGTCGCCGGCCACGTCATTGGTCTTGGTCGCCACCTCCTTGACCAGCTGCGCGCCAAGGTTCTCGTACGGGTTGACGAGCTCGATCTCCTTGGCGATCGTCACGCCGTCGTTGGTGATAGTCGGTGCGCCGAACTTCTTGTCCAGCACCACGTTGCGGCCCCGTGGGCCGAGGGTGACCTTGACGGTGTCGGCGAGCTTGTTGACGCCGTGCTCCAGCAGATGCCGGGCGTCGTCCGAGAAACTCAGGATCTTCGCCATGTATGTCCCTTCACGCTTCGACCGCCGCCCCTGGCGGCCCCGCCGCCGGGCGGTAAACGGTCGACGGCCCCGGATCCCCGTCGGGGGACGCCGGGGCCGCCAGCACTGTCGTGGTTACTTCTCGATGACCGCGAGGACGTCACGGGCGGAGAGCACCAGGTACTCCTCGCCAGCGTATTTGACCTCGGTGCCGCCGTACTTCGAGTAGAGGACGGTGTCGCCGACCTTCACGTCAATCGGAATCCGGTTGCCGGAGTCGTCGACCCGCCCCAGGCCCACAGCGAGGACGGTGCCCTCCTGCGGCTTCTCCTTGGCGGTGTCGGGGATCACGATGCCCGACGCAGTGGTCGTCTCAGCCTCGTTCGCCTGGACCAGAATCCGGTCCTCGAGCGGCTTGATCGCAACCTTGGTCGCGGTAGTCACGGGCATACCCTCCTGGGGTACTTGGTTTCTGTGCCGACCGAAGCGGCCGGCGTCAATCTGCCTCATGCCACCGGGCGGGGCCGTCGTCGCGGGTGCCGGTCCGCCTGGCGTGTCACCGGCCGATGCGGGCAACGCCCGCGCTGGCCGGCCGCCACCAGCCGGAGCCGGTGGCTGGCACCCTCGGTATGAGAGTGCTAAAGGCAGACTATGCCGGTGGCTAGCACTCCGTCAAGGAGAGTGCCAAACCGGCACGCCGGGTGAGGGTGGCTGCCGGTGACAATGAGCGGGTGGACCTGGACCGGCTGGCTGCGCTGCGTACCCCCGCGGGCGCCGCCGCGCTCGCCGCGGCGGCCGAG
>DASVMV010000091.1:0-9696 GCA_036384155.1 Micromonosporaceae bacterium | reverse complement strand
ACTCCAGACGCCGCCGCGTCAGCTCCCTCGCTCACTCCAGACGCCGCCGCGTCAGCTCCCTCGCTCACTCCAGACGCCGCCGCGTCAGCTCCCTCGCTCACGGTGCGGGGTACCCGGTTGGTTCCGCGCCGAAGTCGACGATGGCGGCGACCGGTCCACCGCCGTCGGGTCCCTGATGCGCCGCGGATACGGAAACGAACACCGCGGGGTCCCCGGTCACCGACGCGGTCACCCCGCCGACACAGGACTTGATCTGCCGGTGCCAGTGCACATCGGAGTCGTCGAGCATCGCGTTGCGGCGGCCGCGGACCATGCCGTCGGAGGACACCTCGCACTTGAGGAAGACGTTGACCAGGCGCCCGCCGAGGTCGCGGTGGTGCGGACGGTCGGGCAGGTTGAGCCCGGCGTCGCGGATCGCCGCCCAGATGCCGTCGGCATCGATCGCGTCCCGCATCACGGCGTGGCCGATCCGGTACCGGCCGCCGACGGCCCGTACGTTGCCGACCACGACGACCTGCGCCTGGTCCAGCTCGACGCCGGACGAGCAGCTCGCGACCGAGGAGTACAGCGAGCGGTCGTGCATCACCGCGTCGTCGTCGGGCATCTTGATCTCACCAAGGGCCACGGCGATGCCGAGTGCCGTCGTGCCGTTGGACAGGTCCATCGACTCGTGGGTGTGCTCGGTCCAGACGTCTTTGCCGCGGCTCTTGGCGTCCCGAATGGTGTGGATGGTCAGCAGCGGCGTCTTGGTCTGCACGTAGTGCACGTCGGCGGGATCGGTGATGCCGGCCCGTTCCATGGCCTCGGTGACGGCGGCGGCCACCTTTTCGATCATGCCGCGCCGGCCGATCTCCTCGGGCCGGATCGGCTCGCTCATCGCGAATCCCACTGTCAGCCGCGGCTCGTCGGTGGCCTCGACCGACTCCGGCGGCACCGTCGCGAAGATCGTCGCGTGCGGCGAGATGACGCCGTCGGTGCCGCCCGACCAGACGATCGGGACGCCGGCCACCTCCTCGGCGGTACGGCTGCCGCGCGTGACCAGCACCTCACGGAACGCCCGGTCGGCGATGATCCGGGTGTAGTCGTTGACGCCGCCGTTGCCCTCGGTCTTGCCGATGACCGCGATCACCCGGTCGGCGTCGAGGACGCCGGCGTCGATCAGCTCGCCGAGACCGGAGGCGTCTGACACGTGCTTGATCGGCACCTTACGGACTTCGATGGGCTGCGGCACAGCGTCACCTCTCGTCTTTCGCGGTCACGACGGTGCCGGCCCGGCCGGCCACCGCCTCGGCAATCTGGTCCAGCGTGCAAATCACCGCGCGGCGGCCGCCCTGCTCGACGAACCGGCACGCGGCCTCGACCTTGGGGCCCATCGAACCGGCGGGAAAGTGCCCCGCGGCGGCGTAGCCGCGCAGCTCGTTGACCTCGACCGCGCCCAGCGGCCGGGCCTGCGGGGTGCCCCAGTCGACCATCGCGGCGGGAACGTCGCTGGCGATCGCGAGCACGTCCGCGCCGATGGCCCGGCCGAGCAGGGCGCCGCTCAGGTCTTTGTCGATGACGGCCTCGACCCCGCGCAGGGTGCCGTCCGGATCACGGACGACGGGGATCCCGCCACCCCCGCCGGCCACGACGACGTACCCGGCGGCGAGCAGCGCGGCCACGGCGGGCGCCTCCAGCGCCTCGACCGGCTCCGGGGAGGCGACCACCCGGCGCCAGCCCTGGGCGCCCCGGTCCTGCCACGCCTGGCCGTGATCGATCATCACCTGGGCTTCGGCCCGGGGCAGGTATCGGCCGATCGGCTTGCTCGGCGCCGTGAACCCCGGATCCTCAGGATCCACGAGGGTACGGCTGACCAGCGCGGCAAGCGGCTCGTGCAGGTGTCGGCCCAGCGCGTTCAGCAGGATGAAACCGATTGTCCCCTGGGTCTGCGCACCGCACCAGTCCAGCGGCACCGGCGGTACGACGGCGGCGGCCAGCTCGTTCTTGACCAGCAGGTTGCCGACCTGTGGACCGTTGCCGTGGGTGACGACGACCTCGGTGCCGGTTGCCACGACCTCGGCGATCCGCTTCGCCGCCCGCTGCACGGCAGCGATCTGATCCTGCGGTCGGGCGAGGCCGTCCGGCGAGGTCATCGCGTTGCCACCGAGGGCCACGAGTACGCGCACGGATGGACTCTAAGGAGGTTCGCACGGTGGCGCATGGGCAACATCAGCCGAATGAGCCGGCCTCGTTCGGCATTAGTTTGCAGATCAGAGCTGGCGGTACCGGGTTCGGCGGGCCAAAAGCCGTTCCGCCGGATCGGCGTCGAGCAACGTGGCCAGCTCGTACGCCAGTACCGCCGCCAGCCGGTCGAGGAACGCCTCGGGCTCGTCGGCGGCGTCGGCCCGCTCGGCCACGATCCGGTCCACGACGCCCCTCGTTCGCAGGTCCTGCGCGCGGATGCCCTGCGCGGCGGCGACCTGCGGTGCCCGCTCGGTGGTTCGATACAGGATCGCCGACGCGCCCTCCGGCGGCAGCGGCGAGAGCCAGCCGTGCTGGGCCGCGAGCACGCGGTCGGCCGGTAGCAGGGCGAGGGCGGCGCCGCCGCTGCCCTGACCCAGCAGCACGCACAGGGTGGGTACCGGCAGGGTGACGAGGTCGGCGAGGCACTGGGCGATCTCGCCGGCGAGGCCGCCCTCCTCCGCCTGCGGCGACAGGGCGGCCCCCGGCGTGTCGACGACGGTGACGACGGGCAGGCCCAACTCGGCCGCGAGCTTGAAACCCCGCCGGACGGCCCGCAACCCGGCGGGGTCCGGCGGCTTGTCGCGCCGGTCGTGTCCGACGACCACGGCAGGGGCCTCCCCGAAGCGGGCCAGCGCCACGATCACCCCGGCTCCGGTTTCGCCGCGCTGCGTGCCGCGCAACGGCACGACATCACGGCCGGCGTATCGCAGCAGCCGGCGGATTCCGGGCCGGTCCACCCTGCGGGATCGCCGGACGGCCTCCCAGGCGGTGGGGTTGCCGGGCGGGTCCTCGGCCGGGATCGGGGTACGGGAGATGCGGCGCGGCGCGCAGAGGGTGTTCAGCGCTCGCTTGGCCAGCGGCGCCACCTGCTCCGGCGCAACGACCCCGTCGATCAGACCGTGCTCGTGCAGATTTTCGGCGACCTGCACGCCGGCCGGGAACGGCGAGCCGGTCAGCGCCTCGTGCACCCGCGGCCCGAGGAAGCCGATCAGCGCGCCCGGCTCGGCGACCGTGAGGTGCCCGAGGGAGCCCCATGACGCGTACACGCCCCCGGTCGTGGGATGCCGCAGATACACCAGGTACGGCAGTCCAGCGGCCTTGTGCGCGGTGATCGCCTGGCTGATCCGCACCATCTGCAGGAAGGCGACGGTTCCCTCCTGCATCCGGGTGCCGCCGCTCGCGGGCGCGGCAAGCAACGGGATCCGCTCGGCGGTGGCCCGCTCGACGGCCCGGGTGAGTCGCTCGGCCGCCGCGACGCCGATCGAGCCGCCGAGGAAGGCGAACTCGCCGGCGATGACGGCCACCCGCCGTCCGCCGAGCCGGCCGGCCCCGGTGATGACCGCCTCGTCGACCCGGGCCTTCCGGCGCGCGGCGGCCAGGGCATCCGCATACTCCGGATCGAGTGGGGCCGGGTCGGCAATGGGCTCGTCCCACGAGACCCAGGTTCCCGGCTCGATCACGAGGTCGATCAGCTCCCGGGCCGATTTCCTCACACCCGGTCGACCTCCGCGAACGGGCGGCCGCCGGACAGCCGCGCATAGCCCGGACCGCGGTCGAAGAACGGTTCGTCACCGGTGCGCCGGCTCCGCATCGCCGCCCGGAGTGCGTCCGAGGCCGGCTCGTCGACCCGGTCGCCGGCCATGACGACGCCGTAGTCGTCGCGGGCTCCGGCAACGCTCACCTTGCCCCACGCCACGTCCCGGGCCACCTCGTCGTACGGGCGGGTGAGCGGGTCACCCCAGCCGCCGCCGCCCGTCGTGCGGATCCGGATCACCTCGCCGGCCCGTACCGGCTCGGCGTCGGCGAGCGCGTCCACCTCCCGCTCGTTGGGCCCGCGCGGGTCAACCACCACGCTGAACGGCCGACCCGCCTGCCCGCCCTTGACGCCCCAGCAGGACAGGACCGATCGGTCGGCGATCGACATGAAGTTCGCGTCGCGCAGCATCCGGATGTGCTTGTCGTAGCCGAGGCCGCCCCGGTAGCGGCCGGGGCCGCCGGAGTCGACGGCCAGGCCGAGCCGCTCCACGACGAACGGCCAGCGGGACTCGGCGAACTCGACGGGGATGTTCCGCGAGTCGGGTACGACATGGATGGTGTCCTCGCCGTCGGCGTAGTACCGGCCGCCCGAGCCGCCGCCCAGCACCTCGCGCATCAGGTACGAGCGGCCCTCGGTGTCCGTGCCGTACACCCCGGTGTACCGGATGGTTTCCTGGTCGGCCGGCATCCGGCCGTCGACCGCCTTGGCCAGCACCCCGGCCAACACGCCGAGCAGGCGCAGGATGACGAACGTACGTGCGTTCGTCGGCGCCGGGAAGATCGGCGTCAGCAGCGTCCCTGGTGGTGGGAAGCGCATCTCGATGAGCGGCACGACGCCCTCGTTGACGTCCAGCTCGGCCATCCGCTCCGGGGTATCCGCGAGGTTGCGCAGGATCGGGGCGAGCCACTTCTTGAGAAAGTTGCCGTCGGCGTAGTCGCCGCAGTGGTTGATCGGTCCCTTGGCCTGCGGCGAGGTGCCGGTGAAGTCGATGATGAGCCGGGCGGGCACCTTGGTCAGGGTGATCCGCTGGGTATGCAGCCGGGGCTCGTCGACACCGTCATGCTCGGCGTAGTCCTCCCAGACGTACGTCCCGTCGGGGATCTTCGCCAGGATCTCGCGGCGGAACGTCTCGGTCGTCTTCTCGACGATCGCGTCGAAGCACGCCTCGACGGTCTGGCGGCCGTACCGCGCGAACAGCTCGGCCAGCCGCCGCGCGCCCATCAGGCAGGCCGCGCACTCGGCATCGAGATCGGCCGCGAGCGAGTCGGGCATCCGCGAATTCCGGGTCATGATCTTCAGCGCCGCCTCGTTGGGCACGCCGGCGTCCCACAGCCGGATGGGCGGCACCATCAGGCCCTCTTCGAAGACGCTGGTCGCGCCGGACGGCATCGAGCCCGGGCAGGCGCCGCCGATGTCGTCGTGGTGCCCGAACGCCTGCACGAAGGCGACGACCTCCCCGTCGTGGAAGACCGGCACCGTGACGCACAGGTCCGGCAGGTGCCCGATGCCACCTTCGGACAGGTAGACGTCGTTGTGGAAGAACACGTCGCCGGCCCGCATGGTCTCCAGTGGGTAGTCGCGCGCCACTGGGTGGACGAGGGCCGAGTACGAGCGGCCGGTGAGCTTGCGCATCCTCCGGTCGTGGATGCCGGCGCGGTAGTCGTGCGCGTCGCGGATCATCGGCGAACGCGCGGTCCGGCCGATCGCCGTCTCGACCTCCCGCTCGATCGACGCCAGCGTGCCCTCGACGATCTCCAACACGATCGGGTCGACGTTCACGAGCTTGCCCTTCGTTCGCGACTGCGGGGCTCGCAAACCCGGCTCACTCCTCGCGCTCACGTCCTCGCCCTTCGTTCGCGACTGCCGTCCACCGGGGTCACCACCAGGTTGCCGAACCGGTCGACGGTCGCGGTGAAGCCGGGGTGCAGCGGTACGGTCGAGCCGTACTCGTCGATCACGGCCGGGCCCTCGACCGTGTCGCCCGGGTGCAGGTCGTCGCGCCAGTAGACGGGCGTGTCCGCGTACTCGTCCCCGAAGCACACCGAGCGGACCGTGGGTTCGGCCGCCGGGCCCTCGTCGAGGGTGGGCAGCGTCGGACGCCGGATCGGGCCGACCCCGGTCACCCGGAGGTTCACCCACTCGACCTGCTGCTCGGGCCGGTCGCGGAAGCAGTAGCCGTAGAGCTGCTCGTGGGCGTCGTGGAACGCCGCGGCCACGGCGTCCGGGTCGAGGTCGTCGACCGGGACCCGCACCTCGAACGCCTGCCCGAAGTAGCGCAGGTCCGCCGAGCGGGCGTACCGGTGCTGGTCGCGGGGGAACCCTTCGGCGTCCAGCGCCTCGGCCGCCTGTCGCGTCAGCGCCGCGAAGTGGCCGCGTACGGCAGCGACGTCGAGGTTGGCGTGCCGGGCCACGTACGTCTGCACGTAGTCGTTCTTCACGTCGACGGTCAGCAGGCCGAACGCGGACAGGTTGCCCGGGTTGCGCGGCACCACCACCGCGCGCAGCCCGAGGATGTCGACCAGCCGGCACAGCAGCAGCGAACCGGACCCGCCGAACGTGGTGAGCGCGAAGTCGCGCACGTCCAGGCCGCGCTTGACGGTGACCTGGCGCAGCGCGTTGGCCTGGTTCCAGGCGGATATCTCCAGGATGCCGGCCGCGGTGGCCGGCAGACTCAGCCCGAGCTTGGCGCCGAGCGCCGCGAGCCCGTCCCGGGCGGCGTCGACGTCGAGCGGCACCTCGCCGCCGAGCAGGTGCGGCGGAATCCGGCCGAGTACGACGTGGGCGTCGGTCACGGTCGGCTCCGACCCGCCCCGCCGGTAGCACAGCGGCCCCGGGTCGGCCCCGGCCGACCGGGGGCCGACCTTCAAGGTGCCCTCGGGGGACAGCCACGCCACCGACCCGCCACCGGCGCCGACCGTCACCACGTCGATCATCGGAATCTTCGAGGGGTACGCACCGACACTGCCCTCGGTGGTCAGCGTCGGCTCGCCATGCAGCACCACCGACACATCCGTCGAGGTGCCGCCCCCGTCCAGGGTCAGCACCCGCTCGAAGCCCGCCGTCCGGGCCACCAGCGCCGCGCCGAGGGCGCCGGCCGCCGGGCCCGACAGCACCGTCGTGATCGGCTGCTTGGTCACCTCGTCGGCGGACAGCACACCACCGTTGGACTTCATGATGTAGAAGGGCGTCTCGCCCAGGCGCTCCTTGATGCTCTTGACGTACCCGCCCACCCGGGGCTTCACGGCGGCGTCGATCAGCGTGGTCATCGCCCGCTCGTACTCGCGGTACTCGCGCAGGACCTCGTACGACACCGAGACCACCGCGGCAGGGTGCTCCTCGGCCAGGATCCCGCGCATCCGCATCTCGTGGGCGGGGTTCGCGTACGCGTGCAGAAAGCACACCCCGATGGTCGTGATGCCGTTGCGGGCGAACCACCGCGCCGTTTCCCGGGCCTGTTCCTCGTCGAACGGCCGTAGTTCGGCGCCCGTGTGGTCCAGCCGGCCACCGACGGTCTTCACCAGGTCGGCCGGCACGATCCGGGGCGGCTTCACCCAGAAGTAGCTGTTGCCGTAGCCGTCCGGCACGCTCTGCCGGGCGATCTCGAGGAGGAACTCGTACCCCTCGGTGGTGATGAATCCGATCCGGTCGACCTTGCCTTCGAGGAGCTGGTTGGTGGCGACGGTCGTACCGTGGCTGACCGCGAGGATCTCGACGTCGTCGTGGGGGAGCACCTTCCGCAGCCCGGTCAGGAAGCCGTCGGCCGGGTCGGCCGGGGTCGACGGCGTCTTCGTGGTGAACAGCTCGCCGGTGTCTTCGTCGACGGCCACCACGTCGGTGAACGTGCCCCCGGTGTCGATGCCGACCCGGACGCGGCGACGTCGCTCCGCCATGTTCGCAATCCCTTCTGGCGCCCTGGCGAGCATTCAACCGGCAACAAAAGACAGGTTCGTCGGCAACTCTTGCCAACACTGCCCCGCCCGAGTGACTACCAGGGCGGATCAGTACGACGCCCCGGGGCCCCGCCCGGGCGGGCCGGCTGGCCCGCTCGATGTGGCCGGCTGTGATGCTCGTCGGGCTGGCGGGGCTGCCGCAAGGCCCGGTGCTGCCCGCCATCTTCGCCGTCCGGCAACGGTATGCGCCAGCGCACCTGGCGGCTGCCGCACTCGGCTGGCTATCGGCTCGCGGCACCCCAGTCAACGGAGCCCGTGCCTCCGGTGCGGCGTGCGGTGTCCGGTCTCCGGCCGGCTTGGCGCCCCGAGTCATCGCCGATCATCTACCTGCGATCCCTTGCTGGAGAACTAACCGACGCGCGGTTGCCGTGCGGGGAAGCGTCAAACGAGGAGGGCAGACAGATTAATCGATGGACCGAGCGCGTCGAGGTGCCGGTCTTCTGGGCGATCGCCATCCATCACGGCAACTCCAGGAACTCGCGTAGGGCCGCCTCGACCGCGTTCATCGTGTCGTGTGAGACGAAGCCGTGTTTGTCGCGCAGCGCGCTCCGGTCGAGGATCTGTACGACGCTATGAATCCTGACGAAGGCGCCGGCGAGAGGATCGTCCTTGTCGAGCTGGACGGCCAGCTGGTTCGGATGCGGGACGTCGCGCACGACGGCTAGCGCCCAGATGGCCAGCTCTTCAACGCGGTTGTACTCATCGTTACTGATCACCAGTACGCGATGCTGGCTACCGCCGCGCAACAACGTCCAAATCTGTCCCCGCTTTACCACTCCGCATCACGCAGGGCGATGTCGTTGCTGCTCTCGATCAAGGTCCGATCGTCCGAGATCTGTTGCACGGTCCTTCGCCGGAGATACTCCCCGTATGCCTGCGCTGCGGCGCGCTGACGCGCGCGCCGAGCCTCGGGCAGGACTCGGCGGACGGCTTCAGCGACAGCTGCGGAGGCGTTGCCTTGGCTTTGGAGGTAGGCCGCGACATCGTCTGGCACACTGATGCTGAGCTTTACGGTCATACTTTCATCCTACCCTAGCGCTGACCCTGCCCTCATGCGCGCCGCGGGCGAGTTCCGGGTAGTCGCCACCAAGATTCCGCTACTTCAGGGATGTAGTCCCCTACGTCGCGCCGCAAGAGGCCACTACATCCCTGAAGTAGTGCGATCTTAGGCGCGTCAATCGTGCGGGAACGAGGTGCGCGCGGGGCGGCGGAGCACGTCGAGATGCCGCTCGATGAAGGCGAGGTTGCGGTCGGCGAGGTGATCGAAGCGCTGCGGGACGTTCGAGCCCGGGGTCAGGGACGCCAGTGCGGTCTGCGGGTCGAGGCGGGCGCTGACCCACCCCTCATGGGACGCGGCGCGGGCGATGACCTCGGCGATCGGGGTGACGATCATGGAATTGCCGAAGTAGGGAATGCCGGCCGGGTCGACCCCGGTGGCGTTGGCGCCGATCACGTACACGTGGTTGTCGTAGGCGCGGGCCCGGTTGGTCAGCTCCCAGATGTCGGCCGAGCGCAGCAGGGCCGAGGGTCGGCAGATCACCTCGGCGCCGAGTACGGCCTCCACCCGGGCCAGCTCCGGATAGTCGCCGTCGAAGCAGATGATCAATCCGATCTTGCCCAGGTCGGTGTCGACGACGACGGCCTCGTCGCCCACCGTCACCCAGCCGCCGGAGGGCCGGTCCTCGCCGACGAACAGGTGCGTCTTGCGGTACGCGCCGAGGACGTCACCGGACGGGCCGATCAGCGACGCTACGTTGTAGACCTCGCCCCGCGAGGTGCCGCGCGTGTAGCTGCCCAGCACCACGTGCACCGACAACCGCGACGCGGCCTGCTGGATCGGCTCGGTGAGTGGACCCACCAGATCCCACAGTTCCTCGGGCGGGAGACCGGGGGTGAATCCGGTGGTCGCGGTCTCCGGTAGAACGAGTAACTCGGCACCGGTGGCGTCGACGCAGCGTTCGACGTACTCCACGCACTTGTGGACGT
>DASVMV010000090.1:0-5651 GCA_036384155.1 Micromonosporaceae bacterium | reverse complement strand
CAGCGCCGCCGACTCGATCTCGGTGGCGGCGTTGTCGACCTTGTTCGCGACCAGCAGCACCGGCTTGGCGCTGCGCCGCAGCATCCGCACCGCGGCCTCGTCGATGTCGGTGGCGCCGACCACCGCGTCGACGACGAACAGAACCACGTCCGCCGTCGCCACGGCGGCCTCCGCCTGCGCGGCGATCGCAGCGGCCCGGTCCCGGGCGTCCGGCTCCCAGCCTCCGGTGTCGACGATGGTGAACTGCCGGCCCGACCATTGGGCGTCGTAGGGCACCCGGTCGCGGGTGACGCCCGGAACGTCTTCGACCACCGCCTGCCGCCGGCCGATCAGCCGGTTCACCAGGGTCGACTTGCCCACGTTCGGCCGCCCGACGACGGCGACGACCGGGACCGGCCCGGCCGACTCGGCCTCGACGTCGAGCTCGTGCAGCTCCACCCAGTCGTTGTCGGTGGTCACCGGACCGCCCGTCGGTCGAGCAGGTCGCGCAGCCTGGTCACGACCTCGTCGATGCCCAGGTCGGTGGTGTCGAGCACGACCGCGTCCGGCGCCTGCTGCAGCGGGTCGGCGGCGCGGGTCGAGTCGAAGCGGTCCCGCCGGGCCAGGTCGGCGGCCGTGAGGGCCACGTCGGTGGCGTCCTCCCGGCTGCGCCGCTGCGCCCGGGCGTCGGCCGACGCGGTCAGGTAGACCTTGAGGTCGGCGTCGGGCGCGACGACCGTACCGATGTCCCGGCCCTCGACGACCACCCGGCCGGCGGCGGCGATCAGGCCGCGCTGCATCGTGACCAGGAGCTGACGTACGGCCGGTACGGCGGCCACGGCCGACACCGCGGCCGTCACCTCCGGACCGCGGATCTCCGCGTCGACGGGTACGCCGTCGACGCTGACGTGCGGAACCTCCGGGTCGACGCCGATGGCCAGTTCGATCTCTGTCGCGACCTTGACCACCGCGTCGGCGTCCTGTGGTTCGACGCCGGAGCGCAGCACCGCCCAGGTTACCGCGCGGTACATGGCACCCGTGTCGAGATACCGCGCACCGAGCAGACCGGCCAGCCGCTTCGAGACGGTGGACTTGCCCGAGCCGGACGGCCCGTCGACGGCAATGACACATTGCCCGGTCCGTACCATTTCCGGCACCGCCTCCTTTTTGCCCGCGCGAACTCGCCCGTTGACGGTCGCGGCACTGCCAGTTCCCTGGTCTATTCTGCCTGCTGCGCCCGACGGCCGGTCAGTCGCCCGCCGCCTTGAACAGCACGGCGACCTCGGCGTTGGTGAGCCGGCGGGTACGGCCCGGGCGCAGGTCACCTAGTCGGATCGGCCCGATCGCGGTACGGATCAGGCGGGAGACGGGATGCCCCACCTCGGCGAGCAGCCGGCGGACGATGTGCTTGCGGCCCTCGTGCAGGGTCAGCTCCACGATTGCGGAACGGCCCAACGTGTCGACCACCCGGAACGAGTCGACCGACGCCGGCCCGTCGGCCAACTCCACCCCCGCCATCAGCCGCCGCCCGACGTTGCGCGGCACCGGCCCGGCCACCTCGGCCAGATAGGTCTTGGGCACCCCGTACGACGGGTGCATGAGGCGGTGTGCGAGCGTCCCGTCGTTGGTGAGCAGGAGCAGGCCCTCGCTGTCGGCGTCGAGCCGGCCCACGTGGTAGACCCGCTCCCCCACCTGGCCGACAAAGTCGGCCAGCGCCGCGCGCCCCTTCTCGTCGGCCATCGTCGAGACCACCCCGCGCGGCTTGTTCATGGCCAGGTACACCAGCCGGGCGTCGGTCACCACCCGCTGGCCGTCGACGTGGATGACGGCGGACGCGGGGTCGACCTTGTCTCCCAGCTCGGCCACCCGCCCGTCGACCGTCACCCGACCACGGAAGATCAGATCTTCGCAGGCGCGCCGGGAGCCGACACCGGCGGCGGCGAGCACCTTCTGCAGGCGCTCGCCGCCGGTCGCACCCGGGCCGCCGGACGGATCATCGCGGGGCATCGGTCAGGTCTTCCACGTCGTCGGGCAGGAACGGGGCGAGCGGCGGCAGTTGGTCGACCGAATCGAGCCCGAGCTTCTCCAGGAACAACGTCGACGTGCGGTAGAGGAACGCGCCGCTCTCCGGCTCGGTGCCGCACTCTTCGACCAGGCCGCGCGAGACGAGGGTACGGATCACGCCGTCGCAGTTGACCCCGCGGATCGCCGAGATGCGGGAGCGGGTGACGGGCTGCTTGTACGCCACGACCGCGAGGGTCTCCAGGGCGGCCTGGGTGAGCCGCACCGACTGGCCGTCGAGGACGTACCGCTCCACGTAGTCCGCGTACTCCGGGCGGGTGTAGAGCCGCCAGCCGCCGGCGGCCCGGCGCAGCTCGAAGCCGTGGCCGGCCTCGGTGTAGCCGGACGCGATCCGCTCCAGCGCGGCGGCGACCCGGTCGGTCGGCTGCTCCAGCACCTGCGCGAGCACAACCTCGGTGACCGGTTGGTCGACCACCAGCAGGATGGCCTCCAGCGCCCCGCGCAGCCGGTCGTCGTCCAGCCACTGCGGTGCAGCCTCGGGCGCCGCGAGGTCCGCGGTCCCGGCCGCCGGCGAAACGGCCTCCGGCGAAACGGCCTCCGGCGACCAGTTGGCCTCCGCCGGGGCCTCCACCTGTGGGATCTCGGTGTCTGGGGAAGGTACCTCCGAGTCCGGTCGCTCCGGCGTCTCGGTAGCCGGTACGTCGACCGGTGCACCCGGGTCGGGCTCCGCGGGTGGCGGCAGAGCGCCCCCGTCGGGCGTCTCTCCGGTCGGCACCTCGTCCTCCGGCGTCTCGGTGACCGGCGGCTGCTCCACGAGCGGCTGGTCCACCGGGGTCTCGTCGGGCGCCGGTTCGGTAGCCGGCGGGTCCTCGCCTGCCAGTGACGCCGCCGGCCGAGGTTCTGGAGTGCGGGCCCAGGGCGGCACCCAGGCGGCGGCGTCGTCGGCGAGGGACGCTCGGCGCTCGTCGCTGGTCACCTCGGTTGCTCCTTCGTCGGGCCGGCCGGCTCGGCATCCTCGTCCGGACTGCTGCTAAGGGATCCGGAGTCCCCGTCGGAGGCGCCGGTGGTGGGCGATCCGGCGTACTCGTCGATGTCGAGGTCGGCGCCAGCGTCGTCCGCGCCCGTCCACCGTACGGTCAACTCGCCGAGCGCCTCCACCTGGACGAACCCCACCAGACCCTCACGATAGAGCTCCAGGAGCGCGAGGAACCGGGCAACCACCTCAAGGGTGTTCGCGCAGTCGACGCACAGCACCCGGAAGCTCATTGCGCCGGACCTGCGCAGCCGGTCCCGGAGGACCGCCGCATGCTCCCGCACGCTCACCCGCACCTGATGCACGTGGTCGATGGAGACCATCGGAACCGGCCGGGGGGTCATCGCCCGGACCGCGAGCTCGGACAGCCGGTCGGCCCCGATGCCGAGTACGAGGTCCGGTAGCGCCTGGGCGTACCGGGCCTCCAGGGTGACCGACCGCGGATAACGACGGGCCGACTGCAGCCCGGCGATGTGTCCGGCGGCCTCTTTGAACGCCTTGTACTGCAGCAGCCTGGCGAACAGTAGGTCGCGGGCCTCCAGCAGCGACAGGTCCTCCTCGTCCTCGACCTCGGCGGCGGGCAGCAGCCGGGCCGCCTTCAGATCGAGCAGAGTGGCGGCGATGACCAGGAATTCGCTCGCCTCGTCGAGGTCCCACCGGTCGCCCATCGCCCGGATGTAGGCGATGAACTCGTCGGTCACCCGGTGCAGGGCGACCTCCGTGACGTCGAGCTTGTGCTTGCCGATCAGTTGCAGCAGCAGGTCGAACGGGCCGGTGAAGTTGGCCAGCCGAACGGTGAACCCGCTCGGGGCCTCGGCGACGCGACCTTCCCCCGGCGGGGCCTGGTTGCGCTGATCGGTCACCGACCGACCGTAGTCCACCGCCGAAGCGGCTGGCCTCACCGGTCGGCCTGCGCCGCGATCACCTCACGGGCCAGCTGCCGGTAGTTGCGGGCGCCCGACGACGCCGGGTCGAGCGTGGTGATCGGCGCGCCGGCGACGGTCGACTCGGGAAACTTGACCGTCTTGGTGATCACCGTCTGGTAGACCTTGTCGCCGAACGCCTCGACCACCCGCTGCAGCACCTGCCGGCAGTGCGTGGTCCGGCTGTCGTACATGGTGGCGAGGATGCCTTCGAGCTCCAGATCGAAGTTGAGCCGCTCGCGCACCTTGTCGATGGTGTCCAGCAGCAACGCCACCCCGCGGAGGCTGAAGAACTCGCACTCCAGCGGGACGAGTACGCCGTGCGCCACGGTGAGCGCGTTGATCGCCAGCAGCCCGAGCGATGGCTGGCAGTCGATCAGGATGAAGTCGTACTCCTTGCGGACCGACCGCAGCACCCGGGCCAGCGCCATCTCCCGGGCGACCTCGTTGACCAGCTGGATCTCCGCGGCCGACAGGTCGATGTTGGCCGGCAGCAGGTGCAGCCCGGCGACGTCGGTCTTGATCACGACGTCCTCGGCCGTGACGTCGTCCTGCATCAACAGGTTGTAGACCGACAGGTCCAGGTTGTGCGGGTTGACCCCGAGCCCGACCGACAGGGCACCCTGCGGGTCGAAGTCCACCAGCAGCACCTTGCGGCCGTACTCGGCCAGCGCGGCGCCGAGGTTGATGGTGGTCGTGGTCTTGCCCACCCCGCCCTTCTGGTTGGCCATCGCGATGATCCGGGCCGGCCCGTGCCGGTCGGTCGGCATCGGTTCCGGAATCGCCTTGCGGAGGGTGTACGCAGCCGGGTCAGCGGGCCCCAGTTCGGCACCGATGTCGAGGGCGGACTGCTGCGCGCGGAGCGTCGAGGTCCACGCCTCGGCACGGTCACCGTTGCCAGCCATGTCCTCGTGCGCCCCCTTCCGACGACTGCCCGGCGTCGGAGCCCGCGGCGTCCTGCCCGGCGCGCCTGCGAACCTCGCCCTCCCGCTACCCGAGGCCCGCGCCGATGCCCGACTGTACGCCACGGGACAGCGCCGGGGCCGCCACCGTACCGGCGTGTCGGCTCCGTCATCAGGGCATACCCCCGCAGGCCCGCCCGGGCCGGCCCGTCACGCGGTCAGCCGCGCGCCCGCGGATGGGACGTGGCGTAGACCTCGCGCAGCCGCTCCACGGTGACCAACGTGTAGACCTGCGTGGTCGTGACCGAGGCGTGCCCGAGCAGTTCCTGCACCACCCGAACGTCGGCGCCGCCGTCGAGCAGGTGGGTGGCGTACGAGTGGCGCAGGGTGTGCGGGGACACCGCCCGGGGCCCGTCGATCGGCAACCCCGCCGCCTGCGCCGCCCGGCGCAGAACCGTCCACGCACTCTGCCGGGACAGCGGCCCGCCGCGCGCGTTGACGAACACCGCCGGGGTGCCCCGGCCCTTGCCGACCAGTGCGGGCCGGCCGCGTACGAGGTAGGCCCGCACCGCCTCGGTGGCGTACCCGCCGATGGGCACCCGCCGGCTGCGGCCGCCCTTGCCGTGCAGGAGGACGGTGTCCTCGTCGAGTTCGAGGTCGTCGACGGCCGCGCCGACCGCCTCGGAGATGCGCGCCCCGGTGCCGTACAGGAACTCGAGCAGAGCCCGGTCGCGCAGCGCCAGCGGCTCGGCCGGGCCCGCGACGGCCGCCAGCAACCGGGTCACCTCGGTG
>DASVMV010000089.1:0-2031 GCA_036384155.1 Micromonosporaceae bacterium | reverse complement strand
CCGACGTGTCCGCCGTGCGGTGGCCCGGCCTGCCGGACGACCCGGCGTACGCCGTGGCGGCCGCGCAGATGCGGCGCATGCCGGGCGTGCTGTCGTTCGACCTCGGCGACGCCGGCCGGGTCGCGCGGTTCCTCGGCGCCGCGCGACTGGTCTTCGCGGCGACCTCCTTCGGCGGCCTGCACACCACGGCCGACCGCCGGGCCCAATGGGGAGACGACACGCCGCCCGGCTTCGTCCGGCTCTCCTGCGGCGTGGAGGACACCGCCGACCTGCTGGCCGACATCGACGCCGCACTTCACGTGTCAGGCCAGACCGTCGCGGGCTAGGCCGCCGCCGGCGCCGCCCAGCCGCCGGTACGATGCGGGACGCGCGCAGATCGCGGCCGGCGTGCCGTACGCCTGGCCGGGCGAGACCGGAGGACGGGACCGATGACCACCGCCGAACTGCCCGTCGTCGTCGGCCTCGACTGCGGCGGCAACAGCAACAACGCGACGATTCTGGACGGCACCGGACGGTTCCTGGTGGACTCCCTCGTCGAGTCCCCGAGCCTCGTGCAGGAGGGGCCGGAAGCGGCGATCGAGGCGCTCGCCGCCGCGATGGACGCCGTACTGGCCCGGACCGGCACGCGGCTGGAGCGGGTCGCCGCGGTCGGGCTGGACACCCCGGGCCCGGCCAGCGCAACCGGGGTCATCTCGTCGAAGGGTTCCACCAACTTCTCCCAGCCCGCGTGGCGTGGTTTCGACGTCCGAACCGCGCTGGAGCGCCGGCTCGCGCTGCCGGTCGTCTACCAGAACGACGGCAACGCGGCCGCCCTGTACGCCCACCATGCCTACTTCTCCGGTGCGGCCCGCGCGCGCTCGTCGGTGTCGGCGATCGTCGGCACCGGGCTCGGCGGCGGCGTCGTCGAGGCCGGGCGAATCGTGCAGGGCGCGGCGGGAATGGCCGGCGAACTGGGCCACGTATCCATCCCGCTGCAGGGACTGATCGAGGCCGGGCAGCCGGAACCCGTGTGCGCCTGCGGGCTGACCGGTGACGCGGAGAGCGTCGCCTCGCTCACCGGAATCGAGAACAACCTGCTGCCGTACTGGCTCAGCCGATTCGAGGGACATCCGTTGGCGGCGGAGGAGCCGCACCGGGCGGCGAAGGCGGTGCGGTCGTACGGCGTCAAGGACGACCCGCTGGCGCGGCGGATCTTCGAGCAGCAGGCGATGGCGCTGGGCCGGCTCTTCACCATCGCGGCCAACTTCACCGACCCCAACGCCTACTTCGTCGGAGGTGGCGTGGTGGAGGCGACGCCCGAGTTCGGGGAATGGTTCCTCGGCCAGGTGCGGGCGCACACCTCGCTGCGCGAGGAGCAGGCCGCCGTCGCCTCCTTCGCGCTCGTGCCCCAACTGGACATGGCGGGAGCCCGGGGCGCCGCGATCGCCGCGATGGAGACGCTGCAGCACCGGCCGGCGCTCTGATCCGGTGCCGCCTGCTCACAGCCGGTAACCGGCGCGGGTCGCCCAGTTGCGGATTAAACCGGGCCAGACCGGGGATGGGCCACAGCGGCGAGCACGCCGAGTAGGGTCACCCGGGTGACCGCGCCCGTCGGACCGCCATCGGGCGGCCCACCCGTTGATACCGAGAGGGAACTCCGTGACGAGCCCACGCAAGACCCGCGTTGCCGTCATCTTCGGTGGCCGCAGCACCGAGCATGCGATCTCGTGCGTGAGCGCCGGCAGCATCCTGCAGGCGCTGGATCCCGACGAGTTCGACGTGGTGCCGATCGGCATCACGCGCGCCGGGCAGTGGGTGCTGACCAGCGGTGATCCGGCTCAGCTGGCGATCAGCGAAAGCCGCCTGCCGGAGATCACGGCCGGTGCCGGGTCGGCGGTCGTACTCTCGTCCGACACCACCAGCGGCGGCCTGATGGTGCTCGACCCGGCCGACGGTCCGCGAGCGCTGGGCGACGTCGACGTGGTCTTCCCGGCGTTGCACGGCGCGTACGGCGAGGACGGCACGATCCAGGGCATGCTCGAGATGGCCGGC
>DASVMV010000088.1:0-14774 GCA_036384155.1 Micromonosporaceae bacterium | reverse complement strand
GGCACCGGCACCGGAAACCGAGCGGGCCCCAGAGCCCGAGCGTGCGGAGCGGGCCGCCCGGCCGGCGCCGCCGCAGCCGGCGGCCCAGCCCGCAGTGGGCGCGGAGGCCGGCGGCTACGTCACGCCGCTGGTCCGCAAGCTCGCCGCCGAGCACAACGTCGATCTGTCGACGGTGAGCGGCACCGGCGTCGGCGGCCGGATCCGCAAGCAGGACGTGCTGGAAGCCGCGGAGCGGGCGAAGGCCGCCAAGCCGGAGGCCCAGCCGGCCGAGGCTGCGGCACGGGCCCAGGCGGCCGCCCGGCCCGCGCCGAGCCCGATGCGCGGACGCACCGAGAAGATGTCCCGGATCCGGGCCGTCATCGCCAAGCGCATGCAGGAGTCCCTGCACCAGTCGGCTCAGCTCACCACGGTGGTCGAAGCCGACGTTACGAAGATCGCCAAGTTGCGTGCCCGGGCCAAGGACGACTTCCAGCAGCGACACGGTGTCAAGCTGTCGTTCCTGCCGTTCTTCGCGGTGGCCGCGGTCGAGGCGCTGCAGCGGTACCCGGTGGTCAACGCCCGGATGGACGTGGAGGCGGGCACGATCACCTACCCCGAGGCCGAGCACCTCGGCATCGCCGTCGATACCGAGCGTGGGCTCATGGTGCCGGTCATCCACAACGCCGGTGACCTCAACCTCGCGGGCCTGGCGCGGCGAATCGCCGACCTGGCCGAGCGAACCCGCACCAACAAGATCAGCCCGGACGAAATCGCCGGTGCCACGTTCACGCTGACCAATACCGGCAGCCGAGGTGCACTGTTCGACACCCCGATCGTGCCGGCGCCGCAGTCGGCGATGCTCGGCACCGGCGCCGTGGTCAAGCGGCCGGTCGTCGTCGACGACCCGCAGCTGGGCGAGGTGGTCGTGCCGCGTTCGATGATGTACCTGGCGCTGTCGTACGACCACCGCCTGGTCGACGGCGCCGACGCAGCCCGGTACCTGATGGCCGTCAAGGAGCGCATCGAGGCCGGCAACTTCGAGTCGGAGCTGGGCCTGGCCTGACCCGGTCGACACGCGAAAGGGCGCGCCGGCTTCCGCCGGCGCGCCCTTTCGCGTCATGGTCGGACTGACCGCCACCGGCCTCCTGCCCTTCCGCAGACGCGACCTCGCGGTGTGAGCTGCGATCTAGAACGCTTGTTGTCGCAGGAGCGACAAGGAACGTTCTAGATCTACCGGGTTAGTTCGTCAGTACGCTGTTCGCACGGCTCTCCCACACCAGGTCGACTCCGCCCTACCGCTTGATCGACTCGGTGTCCGCGATACCGGGCATCCACGTAACAGGGGGCTGCCGATATCGCGCACGCCGACGGTCACGCGGGTTACTCGTAGCACACGGCGTCGTGGCGCGTCGCCGCGTTGAGGAGTGGGAGGGCGAACATCGAGAAGGCGAGGGCGGCGACCACGCCGCTGCCAGTTCCGCGCACCCCGCGTGGGTCAGGTGGGCGCGACCTCGAGGAGGTCGCCGGGGCTGCAGCCGAGCGCGTCGCAGACGGCGGTGAGGGTGGAGAAGCGGATCGCCCGGGCGCGGCCGTTCTTCAGCACCGACAGGTTGACCACGCTCACCCCGACGCGCTCGGAGAGTTCGACCAGGGTCATGCCGCGCGCGGCGAGCAATCGGTCGAGGTGAACCCTCACCCGGTGACCGGGCTCGACGGAGGTTGCCGCCATCAGACCAACCCGTCGACGTCGGCGCGCAGCTGTACGCCTTGTCGGAACACCTCGGCCAGCAGCAGGACGATCGCACCGATCACCAGCGGCAGGAACGAGAAGGAGAAGGCGGTGTCCAGTATGCCGGCGGCGGCGGAGCGGGCGACGATGTCCTTGTGCGCGGCGTAGCCGAGCAACTGGACCGCGCTGCCGCCGACGGCCACCGCAAGGCCGATGCCGGCGATCCGCCGCGCGTTCGCCGGAGTGAACACGTCCGCGGTGGGCACCGTGCGAACGATGCGCCACAGCAGCCAGAGCACCATCAGGATGATCGCCTGCGCCGCAAGCTCCGGCCCCGCGAAGCCGAGCCGGTCCCGCCACGTCGGTCCCAAGAACGTCAGTTCCATGGACTGCCACTGCATCAGCTCGACCGGTGGCAGTCCCGTTGCCGCGTCCCGGGTGCCGGACGAGGTGTCCTTCCAGGGGAAGAGAACAGCCGGTGCGGGCCCGGTCTGCCACCGCTGGGCGAACCCGTCGTCGGCCTGAACCGTCAGGTACGGCTCCCGCTGCGGCGCGGGCATCGGGACCATGCCACGCCCCAACTCGAGGCCGGACGGGCCGAGCACGGTCGGCCATACGCCGAACACCAGCACGGCCGCGGCGGCCGCGCCGAGCAGTACGGTGAGCAGCCGAGTGCTCACCTTGGTCATGCCCACCGAGCGTCCTCCATATCGTATTTCGTTATGCCGTGACCCCAGCATCCATAACGAAAGTCGATATGTCAAGAGCGACGGGGCGCGGTGGGGCGCGGTGCTCGTCCGGGTTGCGCATCCACTGTCGGTGGTTTCGACGAAGATGTGGTCATGCGGATTGCGATGGCCGGGTCGTCCGGCTTCCTCGGCACTCGTTTAACGGACCGGCTAACGGCGGAGGGGCACCAGGTCGTACGCCTGGTCCGCCGGCCGCCGCGCGGCTCCGACCAGATCCGGTGGGATCCTCGGGGCGGCCAGCTGGACCCCGCCGCGCTTGTCAACATCGATGCGGTGGTCAACCTGGCCGGTGCCAACATCGGCGACAAACGCTGGACCGCGGAGTACAAGCGGGTGCTGACCGCCAGCCGGACCGAGACCACCCAACTTCTCGCCACGACGATCGCCGGACTGCCGGCCGGCGAACGTCCCGCCACCCTGGTCAATGCCAGCGCCATCGGTTGGTACGGCGATACCGGAGACCGGGCGGTCGACGAGAACGCGCCGGCCGGCGACGGTTTCATGGCCGACCTGTGCCGGGTCTGGGAAGCGGCCACCCGGCCGGCGGAGGACGCCGGGGTACGGGTCGTCCGGCTGCGCAGCGGTCTGCCGCTGCAGGCAGGTGAGGGTTTCCTCAAGCCGCAGCTGCTGCCGTTCCGGCTCGGCCTCGGCGGCAAGATCGGCAGCGGCCGGCAATGGATCGCCTGGATCTCGCTGCAAGACTGGCTCCGGGCCGTCGTCTTCCTGCTCGGGCGCGACGACGTCGCCGGCCCCGTCAACATCGTCGGTCCGCATCCGGCCACCAACGCCGAGTTCACCCGGGCGCTGGGCCAGGCGGTGCACCGGCCGACCATCATGCCGGTGCCGACGCTGGCCCTGCGCGCGCTTCTGGGCGAGCTGTCCGGCGAGGCCCTGCGCAGTTCCCGGGTCCTGCCCGGGGTGCTCAATCGCGTCGGGTTCCACTTCCAGCATCCGCATCTCGACGCCGCGCTGAGCGCCGCCCTCGCCGACCGGCAGGGCGCCGAACGGGTCTGAGGTAGCGTGCGGCGGGTGCAGAGCCTCCCGTCCACCGTCATCTCGCCGAGCGCGACCGGGTCTGAGCCGGGCGTACGGCGCGACCGGCGGGTCGACGTGCTCGCCGTAGCCGGTGCCCTGGCGCTCGCCGCCTGGGTGACCAGTGGCCTCTGGGCCGATCCGAACGGGCGGGCGGTCAGCGTCAACTCCGGCGACCAGGCGTTCTTCGAATGGCTGTTGTCGTACGGCGCACACGCCCTGACCCACGGCGACAACCTGCTCTTCACCCGCCTGGTGAACGTCCCGGATGGGGTCAACCTGGCGGCCAACACCGCGCTCACGGTCCTCGCGGTGGCATTCGCGCCGCTGACGTTCACGGCCGGCCCGTCCACCACCTTCCTGGTGCTGCTCACCCTCAACCTCGGCGCCACGGCACTCGCCTGGTACTGGCTGCTCTCCCGGCAGCTCGTCCGGTCACCCTGGGCCGCGCTCGTCGGCGGCCTCTTCATCGGCTTCGCCCCGGGGATGGTGTCGCACGCCAACGCCCACCTGAACTGGACCGCCGGATGGCTGGTGCCGCTGCTGGTCTGGCGGGTGATTCGGCTGCGCGAGCCGGGCCGGTCGCTCCGCAACGGTCTCCTGCTCGGCGTCCTGGTCCCCATCGCCTTCTCGATCGCCGCCGAAGGCCTGTTCTTCACCGCGCTGGCCTGCGGTGTGTTTCTCACCGCCTGGGCGGCCGACCCGGTCCGGCGCGCCGAGGCGCGCGCTGCGCTGCCGGCGTTCCTGCGCGGCCTCGGCGTCGCCGGCGTGGTGGCCTTCGTGCTGCTCGGCTATCCGCTGTGGCTGCATTTCTTCGGTCCGCAGCGGTTCCACGGCACCGGCTTCGATCCGCGAATTCATTCCGAGGACGTCCTGGCGTACGCCGCCTTCCCGGACCGCTCGCTGGCCGGCGCCGCCGGCCTGGACACCTCGCTGGCGCCCAATCCGACCGAGGAGAACTCCTTCTTCGGCCTGCCCCTGCTGATCCTCGTGATCGCCTGCTTCGCGGTGCTGTGGCGGCGCGCCGACCCGGCCCGCCGGGCGACGCTGCGCGCCCTTGCGGTCACCGCCGGGGTGTTCACCGTTCTGTCGTGGGGACCGCGGATCAAGATCGCCGAGGTCTTCACGCCAGCGCCGCTGCCGTACGCCCTGCTGACCCACGTGCCGGTGTTCAACGCGGCGCTGCCGGCGCGGCTCGCCCTGGTGGTCGGGCCGATCGTCGGCATGGTGCTCGCCTTGGCGGCCGACGTGCTGATCGCCGGGCCGCCCCGGCAGCGTCGGAGGATACCCGCCGGCGCATTCCTGGTCGCGCTGCTACCCCTCGTCCCGGTGCCGCTGCTGACCGTCGAGCGCGAGCCGGTGCCGAACTTCATCACCTCGGGCGCCTGGCGGGATTACGTGTCGCCGGGCGGCGTCCTCACCCCTGTACCGTTCACCCTCGACGTCACTCCGGACGGCCAGCGGTGGCAGGCGTACGCGCTCGCCCACCGGCAGGGCGAGTTCGCCATTCCGTCGGGCTTCTTCCTCGGCCCGGGCGGACCCAACGGCCGGGGTCGGATCGGGCCGGTCCCGCGCTTCACCGACGGGCTGCTGCTGCAGGTGGCCCGCACCGGCGTCGTACCGGGGATCACCGACGCCGATCGGGCCACCGCGCGCGCCGACCTGCGCCACTGGAAGGTCGAAGCGGTGGTCCTCGCCGACCGGATGCACGGGGCGAAGTTCGACATTCACGAGGACGCGCTGCTGGAGACCACGACCAAGCTCCTCGGGCCGCCGGAACGGGTCCGGGACGTGTGGGTCTGGCGGGTTGCGCCAGCGGAACCGGCGCCGGCAAGGTGACGCCGCTCACCGGGCACGCCAACCGGGCGCGGGTCTACGCTGGGCGGGTGACCAGCACGATTTCCGGCCTCCGGGCCGTATCCGCCGGGGTCGTCGACTACCGCGTGGCGTGGGATGAGCAGCGGCGCCGGCACGCCGCGGTGGTCGCCGGCGAGGAGCCCGATACGGTGCTGCTGCTGGAGCATCCGAGCGTGTACACCGCGGGCAAGCGCACCGAGCCGTGGGACCGGCCGATCGACGGTACACCGGTCGTCGACGTCGATCGCGGCGGCAAGATCACCTGGCACGGTCCGGGGCAACTGGTCGGCTATCCGATCCTGCGGCTTCCCGACCCGGTCGATGTGGTCGCCTATGTCCGGCGCACCGAGCAGCTGCTGATCGACGTCTGCGCCGAGTTCGGCCTCACCGCCGGGCGCGTCGAGGGCCGCAGCGGCGTCTGGGTGCCGGAAGACGATCGGGGACCCGCTCGCAAGGTCGCGGCGATCGGCATCCGGGTCGCGCGAGGCGTGACCCAGCACGGCTTCGCCATCAACTGCGACTGTGACCTGTCGGCCTTCGACCGGATCGTCCCCTGCGGCATCCGCGACGCCGGGGTCACCTCGCTGACCGCGGAGCTCGGCCGTCCGGTAACGGTGGCCGAGGTGCTCCCGGTGGTCGAGCGTCACCTCCCCACCCTGCTCGCGGTGGAAGCCTGACCCGGTACCGGATCGACCTCTCGCTCACAACGCGCTCTCAACCCGATTGACCGCCGTTCCTCGGGAAAGGTTGGCTGCGGTCGAGACCCCGGCCGCCTGCGAAAGGACCCCCGATGACCGACGTGATGTCGACGCAGCAGCAGATCGCCGACGAACTCCAGGTGACGGCGACCTTCGAGGCGAATCAGGAGATCGAGCGCCGTCTCGTCTTCCTCGCCGACCGCCTCGTGGACACCGGGCTGAAGGCGCTGGTCCTGGGCATCAGCGGCGGAGTCGACTCCACCACCGCCGGCCGGCTCTGCCAGCTCGCGGTCGACCGGGCCCGCGCCGCCGGCCACCCGGCCATCTTCGTCGCGATGCGACTGCCCTACGGCGTACAGGCAGATGAGCACCACGCCCAGGCGGCGCTGGAGTTCATCGGGGCCGACCGGGTGCTCACGGTCGACGTCAAGCCGGCCAGCGACGCCGCCATGGACGCGCTGGTGGCCGGCGGGCTGACCTTCCGGGATGCCGCCCAGCAGGACTTCGTGCACGGCAACATCAAGGCGCGGCAGCGCATGATCGCCCAGTACGCGGTGGCCGGGGCGATGGACGGGCTGGTCGTCGGCACCGACCACGCCGCCGAGGCGGTCACCGGCTTCTTCACCAAGCACGGCGACGGCGCGGCGGACCTCGTACCGCTGACCGGGCTGACCAAGCGTCGGGTGCGCGCGATCGCCCAGGCGCTCGGCGCTCCCGCCGAACTGGTGGGCAAGGCGCCCACCGCCGACCTGGAGGCCCTGGCTCCGGGCCGGCTCGACGAGGACGCCCTCGGCGTGGCGTACGAGCACATCGACGACTACCTGGAGGGCCGGCCGGTGCCGGCGGAGGTCGAGCAGGCCCTGGTGGCCCGTTACCACGCCACGGACCACAAGCGGCGCCCGCCGGTCGCGCCGTAGCGGGCTCCACCGACGTCCCGCCGGCCGGGGCGTCGGGCCGGCGGGACGGGCACCCGCTACGGGGTGAGGCGGTGCAGGTCCCGCGGGAAGGCGGTGACCTCCCGGACGTTCGCCGCGCCGGCCAGCCGGGCGACGAACCGCTCCAGGCCGAGGGCGAACCCACCGTGGGGCGGCATCCCGTGCGCGAAGGCCTGCACGTAGCCGGCGTACGGCTCCACCGACTCACCCCGTGCCACGAGCGCGGCAACGTAGTCGGCGTGTTCGTGCAGGCGCTGCCCGCCGGTCACCAGCTCCAGCCCACGGAAGAGCAGGTCGAAGCTGTTCGAGTACGCCGGCCGCCCCGGCTCGGGATGGGTGTAGAACGGCCGCTTCGCCATCGGGTAGCCGGCGACGAAGAGGAACTCGCTGCCGTGCTCGCGCAGCGCCCACTCTCCCAACGCGCGCTCGTGGGCGGGCGCCAGGTCCGGCTCGTCCGGCGGCGCTCCGGCGATCCGCAGGGCCTCGCTGAAGTGAACGACCGGGATCTGCGCGGGGACGACCGGCAGCGTCGCGCCCAGCGTCGCCAGCGCCGGGCCGGCGCGCTCGCCGACCGCCTCGATCATCCCGGCGACCGTGTCCCGCAGCACCGCCATCACGTCCCGATGGTCGGCGATGAACCCCAGTTCGGCGTCCAGCGACGTGTACTGGGCGAGGTGCCGCACGGTGTCGTGCGGCTCGGCCCGGAACACCGGGCCCACCTCGTAGACCCGCTCGAATACCCCCACCATGAGCTGCTTGTAGAACTGTGGCGACTGGGCGAGGAACGCCGGCCGGCCAAAGTAGTCGATGCCGAACACATTGGCTCCGGACTCGGTCGCCGAGGCGACGATCTTCGGCGTGTGGATCTCCACGAAATGCCGGGCGTCAAGAGCGGCCCGAAACCCGGCCACCGCCGTGGCGCCGATCCGCAGCGCCGCGCTGCGGCGGGGGTGGCGCAACGCCACCGGGGCGTTGTCGAGCTGCGTGGGCAGGCTCGCGGTGAGCGCCGGCCGGTAAAGGTCGAACGGCGGTGGTACGGCCGGCGCGGCGAGCGGTCGTACCGCTGGGCGGACGAGTTCCACACCGGCCGGCGCGGTCTCGTTCGCCACCACCGTGCCGGTGACCTCGACCGGCGTCTCCTCGGTCAGCCCTTCGACGGCGGCGCGGACGGCGGGCTCGGTGACGACCACCTGGGCCAGGCCGGCGGCGTCCCGCACGATCAGGAAGGCCACCGACTTGAGCAGCCGGCGGCGGTGCACCCAGCCGGCGAGCCGGACGACCGAGCCGACGTGGGCGGACAGATGGGCGGAGAGGATGCGTTGCATGGTGGCTACCTCCTCATGGACTGCGCAACGGCCTCCGCCGCGCCAGCGGCGGAGCATGTACTCGGCCCAGGGAGGTGTGGGCGAGCGGGAACCTCGCGGTGCCACCACACCTTCGCTTCCACTGCCGCGGAAGCCTCGTTCGTCGCCTTTTCTCGGGGGCCAGCCCGGCGGGTTCTACTGGGCGCGGGTACGGCGCTGTTCTTCCCGCGGCTCGGGAGGGTCTTCGCGCCCCGGCCGGAGACCGCCTTCGCAGCTGCCGGCGGCTCTCTCCGACTCCGGTGGTCGGGGCGTTACTCGGCTCCGTCGTCGCCTGCCCGCAGGCTAGCAGCCCGCGCAACGCGTTATGACAGACGACGGCCCGTTGGGGGTGAGTCGCGTCACAGCCGAGCGGCCGTGAGCCGCATCGCCTCGGCTGCCCACCACCCGCCTCGCGGCGTACGCTCCAATCTATGACCATTGCTCCCGAGGGCCGCCGGCTGCTGCGTCTCGAGGCCCGCAACGCCGAGACGCCGATCGAGCGCAAGCCGCCGTGGATCAAGGTCAAGGCCAAGATGGGGCCGGAGTACAGCCACCTGCGCGGTCTGGTCCAGAAGGAGGGCCTGCACACCGTCTGCCAGGAGGCCGGATGCCCCAACATCTACGAGTGCTGGGAAGACCGCGAGGCCACCTTCCTCATCGGCGGTGACCAGTGCACCCGGCGGTGCGACTTCTGCCAGATCGACACCGGCAAGCCGGCCGAGTTCGACGCCGACGAGCCGCGCCGGGTCGCCGAATCCGTTGCCGCCATGGGCCTGCGCTACGCGACCGTGACCGGTGTCGCCCGGGACGACCTGCCCGACGGCGGCGCCTGGCTGTACGCCGAGACGGTTCGCCAGATCCACGCCCTGCTGCCCGGCTGCGGCGTCGAACTGCTCATCCCCGACTTCAATGCCGACCCCGTGCAGCTGGCCGAGGTGTTCGGCGCGCGGCCCGAGGTGCTGGCCCACAACGTCGAGACGGTTCCGCGGATCTTCAAGCGGATCCGGCCGGCGTTCCGCTATGACCGCTCGCTGGATGTCATCCGGCAGGCCCGCGGGGCCGGCCTGGTGACGAAGTCCAACCTGATCCTCGGCCTCGGCGAAGAGCGCGCCGAAATCTCCCAGGCGCTGCGCGACCTGTACGACGCCGGGTGCGAACTGATCACCATCACCCAGTACCTGCGCCCAACCCCGCGGCACCACCCGGTGGAGCGCTGGGTCAAGCCGGAGGAGTTCGTCGAGCTGCGCGAAGAAGCCGAGGAGATCGGCTTCGTCGGCGTGATGAGCGGCCCGCTGGTGCGCTCGTCGTACCGCGCCGGCCGGCTCTACCAACAGGCCATCGAGGCCCGCGGCCTGGCCGTCGCCGGCTGACCGCGCCCGACGGTGCGGGGACAGCCGGCCCGGCGCCGGACACTAGACTCGCTGCCATGGCGAAGCCCCAGGAAAAGGTGTCGTTCGGCCAGCGGCTGAAGCAGATCGGCACGGTGTTCTCGTTCACCGCGAAGCGTGACAAGTGGTTCCTCCCGCTGGCTGCCGTGGCGGTGCTGATCCCGCTCGCCGTGACCGTCGTAGCGGTGCTCAACTGGGGCTGGCTCTGGCTGCCGCTCGGCATCATGGTCGCGCTGCTCGGCCTGGTGATCGTGCTCAACCTGCGTTCCTCCCGCGCCATGATGAGCGCCGCCGAAGGCCAGCCGGGCGCCGCCGCGTCGATCCTGGAAACGATGCGCGGCGACTGGCGGGTCACCCCGGCGGTGAACACGACGACCCAGCTCGACATGGTTCACCTGGTGATCGGCCGGCCCGGCGTGATCCTGCTGGCTGAGGGCAACCCGCAGCGCGTACGGGGACTGCTGGCGCAGGAGAGGCGCCGGCTGGCCAAGGTGATCGGCAACGCCCCCCTGTACGACTATGTGGTCGGCCAGGGCGAGGACCAGCTGCCAATCCGGAAGTTGCGAATGACTCTCATGCGACTGCCCCGCAACCTCAACGGCAAGGACATCAACGCGCTCGACCGGCGGTTGAAGGCGCTGACCGCCCGGCCGCAGCTGCCCAAGGGGGCGATCCCGAAGAACATGCGCCCACCGCGCGGGGCGTTCCGGCAGATGCGCGGCCGCTGACGTAAGAGCCGGTGCTAGGGGTATGACCCGATGCGAGACCAGGCGGTCACCGAGCGGGGAAGGACCTCTCCGCCTGGCGCTCGTAACACGGCGGAAACAGTCGGGACATGCCCGGGCAACTGCACGGCAATACCGTGGCCCGGAGCCTAGTCGCCACATGACGTGCCAGGAGGATGAGTGTTCGCCAATCCCGAGGAACTGTTGCGCTACCTCAAGAACGAGGACGTCAAGTTCGTCGACGTACGTTTCTGCGACCTGCCCGGCGTGATGCAGCACTTCACGATGCCGGTCGAATCGGTCGACGACAGCGTCTTCACCGATGGCCTTGCCTTCGACGGTTCGTCGATCCGGGGCTTCCAGGCGATCCACGAGTCGGACATGCTCCTGCTCCCGGACGTCGCCACCGCCTTCGTCGACCCGTTCCGGGCGCAGAAGACCCTCGCGCTGAACTTCTTCATCCACGACCCGTTCACCCGCGAGGCGTACTCACGGGACCCGCGCAACGTGGCGAAGAAGGCCGAGGCGTACCTGGCGTCCAGCGGCATCGCCGACACCGCGTACTTCGGCCCGGAAGCCGAGTTCTACATCTTCGAATCGATCCGCCACGAGACCGCGGCCAACAAGGCGTACTACTACATCGACTCGATCGAGGGCGCCTGGAACTCCGGCCGTGAGGAGGAGGGCGGCAACCGCGGGTACAAGACCGCGTACAAGGGCGGGTACTTCCCGGTGCCGCCGGTCGACCACTACGCGGACCTGCGCGACGCAATGGTCCGGAAGCTGGTCGACACCGGCTTCACCGTCGAACGGGCGCACCACGAGGTCGGTACGGCCGGGCAGGCTGAGATCAACTACCGGTTCTCCACGCTGCTGCACGCCGGCGACCAGCTGCAGCTGTTCAAGTACATCATCAAGAACACCGCCTGGGCGCACGGTAAGACCGCCACCTTCATGCCCAAGCCGCTCTTCGGCGACAACGGCTCCGGCATGCACTGTCACCAGAGCCTGTGGTTGAACGGCGAGCCGCTGTTCTACGACGAGACCGGGTACGCCGGGCTGTCCGACACCGCCCGCTGGTACATCGGCGGCCTGCTGCACCACGCACCGTCGCTGCTGGCGTTCACCAACCCGACCGTGAACTCGTACCGCCGGCTGGTGCCGGGCTTCGAGGCGCCGGTCAACCTGGTCTACTCGCAGCGCAACCGCTCGGCCTGCACCCGCATCCCGGTGACCGGCAGCAACGCCAAGGCCAAACGGGTCGAGTTCCGGGTGCCCGATCCGTCGAGCAACCCGTACCTGGCCTTCTCGGCGATGATGATGGCCGGCTTGGACGGCATCCGCAACAAGATCGAGCCGCCGGAGCCGATCGACAAGGACCTGTACGACCTGCCGCCGGACGAGTGGGGCAGCGTCAAGCAGGTGCCGGGCTCGCTCCCGGAGGTGCTCGACTCGCTGGAGGCCGACCACGACTACCTGCTCGACGGCGGCGTGTTCACGCCGGATCTGATCGAGACCTGGGTGGACTGGAAGCGGACCAACGAGGTCGACCCGGTACGCCTGCGGCCCACCCCGCACGAGTTCGCCATGTACTACGACTGCTGACCCATTCCGGCCCGCTGACCTGGTTTAACCGCGTCCAGCAAGATCGCGGGCACAGATTGGGCACAATCCTCGCGACGGCGGTCATGATCGGCTTACCATCGATCGGGCCGCCGCCTCGCGTACGCCGAGGGCACCGTCGACCAGCGAGCGGGTCCGGTCGATCACGTCCGGCCACTCGTGGCTGTAGGCGTTGAGCGTGACCATCGGGGTCGAGTGGCCGAGCGCCAGCTGCACTGTCTTGACCGACGCGCCGGCATGGATCAGCAAGGTGGCGTAGCAGTGCCTGAGTCCGTGGAACCCCCACCGCGGCGGTAGGCCGACCGTCTGCCTTGCTGGCGCCCAGAGCCGGCAGAACGTGGCCGCGTTGACCGGCTCGCCGGTGGTGCTGCGGAAGAGCAGCGCCGCTTCGCGGCGAACAGGCTTACGCGGGTCGGTGTCATCGCCGACCAGAACCGGTCTCACGCCGCCCTCGAGGTGCTTGGCCAGGGCCAGCCCGACGACGTCGGGAAGCTCAACGGTCCGCCGGCTGGTCTTGGTCTTGAGCGGACCGAGGAACGGCTTTCCCCCTTTGATGACCTTGAGCCGTCGGCGTCCGCCGGGCGGGACGTCGCGGCAGGTCACAGGTTCGCGGTGATTAGTTCGCCATGAACTTCGACTGCTGACATCAACAGCTCGCTGACCTGCGCGAAAGCTAGGCGATCACCTCCCTAGTCCGCGGCTGATCCACACGATGCGACCAGGGCCGCCTCGACGGCGCGCCCTGGTCGCATCGTGTGTCGGGTTGCCGAAACAACCGTCAGCCCGACACCTCCCGGCGCTCCCCGTGTTGATCTGTTGCGAGCAGTTGGGAGACCCGCTGGGGTGAGACCCGAAGCACCGCGGCGATGTCTCGACCCGACAACCCCTGTTCGCGGAGCCTCCGGGCGATGGAGCGAGACTTTGCGGCTGCTCGCCTCTGGGCTTCCTCGGCCTGCCGTACCGCATCCCGCGCGCGGCTGGCCGCTTCGTCCAACCCGCCGCCGATGTGGGGGATGACGTCGACCTCGAACGTTCCGGGGGGGCTGCCGGTCCTCATCGCGATGTAGCTGCGCGCCATGTCGGGAGCGTCGGCTAGGCCGTGCGACTGGGTGACACCTACTCCGTCGATGTGCAGTTCCCAGCCGCGTTCCCACCGCTTGGCGTGCACGGCATACATCTTCACTGCAACCACCCCTTTGGCAGGCATTCCAGGTCCCGGGCGATGTTGCGGACGACGCCTGGCGATATGTCCCGGTGCCGTGGTACCGCCGTGCTGTGCCGCTCGCACGGGCAGCCCCACTTGGTGTGGCGTCCGTCGTCGCTGAGCTGCCGGCAGCCATTGGCGGCGAGTGCCCGCTGGACGTCGCGTAGCCTCATCCCCTTGACCACACGCTAGAGTCTATAGGGGCTAGACGACAGAGTAAATGGGGGCTAGATGTCCACGATTCCGTAAGACGGCACACAGCACAGCGGCCCGGGTGTCACGGTCGGCACGTGCGCCGCTTCCCCGTCCCGAAGGGCTACGGCCGAGGGGTCGGCTGGCCATGCTGTATACCGTGCCCGCCTGCGAGGTTGTGGTCACGATCCGGGCAGCGCGGACCGGAGGCCGTCAGGCTGCTGCTGATCGTGTACCGGCCGGGCTGCCGGACCCGCAGTACCGTCCACGCGCCGTGCCGGTCCAGGCATCCGGGATGCACCACGGCGCGCGAGCCGGCCACCCCGATCGGGCCGACCGGACCGAGCGGCCCCTCGACCGTCAGCCAGCGCGACCACCGCACCCGGACGCGGGTCTCGCCGGCAACGGGTACGTCGAAGGTGAGCTCCCCCGCGGTCAGCCGGACCAGTCGGGCACCCTCCACGACCGAAGCGGGTTCGGCGACGGTGTAGAGGGTCCAATCACCGCCCCGCCACACCTGGGTCAGGTAGGGCAGCCCGGTCCGGATCAGCTGCGCCTCTCGCCGTCCCACCCAGGACGGCTGCACCCCGGCCAGCGCGACGTACGACACGCCGTTGTCCCGGAGCCAGGCGGCATACGACTCGGCGTCCAGGCTGCCGTCCAGAAAGATCCGGTTGTACGCCTGGTCCGCCTGGCGCAGCCACCCGCGGGCCAGCGGCGCCGCCTCGGGCACGTACGCCGCCTCCCAGTAGTTGGCGGTGGGCACCACCTCGACGCGGCCCGGCGGCCGGCGGCCCAACTCGTCGAGCAGCGGCTGGAAATAGGCCCGCGATGCGCTCGGGTCACCGGCGGCCCGCAGGTCGGGCACCGACACCGGCGGCTGCACGGCGGCAAGCAGGATCACGACCGCGGCGAGCGCCAGGCCGGTCCGGCCACCGGCCACCCGGGCGGCGCGGTCCGGCACCCGCCCGTACGCCACCAGGACCGGGAGCGCGAACATCGTCGGAAGCCGGGTTGCGTTGAGCCCGACCGGCGTGTGCACCGCGAACGCGGCCACGACCCCGAGGGCGGACAGGACCGCGCCGACGCGGACAACCCGGCGGGGCACCAGCAGGGCGACGGCCAGTGCCGCCGCGACCGCCCTGATCGCGTCCAGCACGCCGAGATTCATCCAGCCGCCGGCGCCGAAGAGCAGCGCCGGCCCGGCGATCGGCACGGCGGCCGCCACGGCGAGGACGACGCCGTCGACCGCCCGCGCCCGGGCGCCACGCGCCCCGCTCGGCACGCCCCGGTACGCCACCACTCCGGACAGGACGAGCG
>DASVMV010000087.1:0-2285 GCA_036384155.1 Micromonosporaceae bacterium | reverse complement strand
GGCCACGTCGTCGGTGGTGCTCGTGGTCTTGCCCGCAGCGTCGGTGGCCAGCGAGATGGTCAGCAGCCGGTCCAGGTAGTTGCCGGACAGCCTGCTGTTGGCCGTCCCTGGATTCACGGTGCGCACCCGCACACCATCCATGCCCTGGTCGCCGAACCGGACCGACTCCACCACCACGGCGGCGGCGGCCGGGTCGCCCAGGTAGGCGCTCGCCGTCCGCCGGTAGCCCTGGGTCGGGTTGGGCAGGTCGATGACGTCGACTAGTCCCTTGTACTGGCGGGCCAGGCGGGCGATGCGGGCCTGGATGTCGGCCGGCGTCATGTACGAGTCGATGAAGTCGTCCTGGTAGCCGGCCGGCGGCGGCGGTGGGGTGGAGTTCGGCCACGGGTCCGGGGCGACCGGCCCGACGCTGCCGCCCAGGCTCGAGGTGGCGGTCACCGCGACGGGCTGGCCGGGCAGCGGCTGCGGCAGCGTGAAGTGGTACTGGTACTCGTTGGCGTCCTCGAACCGGACCAACGGGAACGAGCCGGTGGCGCCGTCGGCGGTCCGCCAGCTGACGGTGATCTCCACGTCCGGGTCGTCGGCGGCGGACGTGGTCACCTCGGTCTGCAGGAAGGTATGCCCGGACGTGGTCCACCAGTAGGCCTGGCGGAACGCGAGCATGTCCGTCGCCACCGCGGCACCGCCCTGAGCCGAGGGCGCGGAGGCGGTGAGGCCGGCCTTGGTACGGGCCTTCGCCGCCCGCACGCTGTCGGCGTAGTTGCGTGCGCCGTCGCCGGAGCGCTGCACAACCTGCGCGGCGGTGGCACCGTCCGCCGTCAGCGCGGCGAGTTGTTCGCCGGTCAGCACCAGGTCGACGAGCAGCCGGCCGTCGTCGCCCGAGCGCGGCCGGTTGGCGATGTCGGCGCCCGCGGCGATGAGCTGGTCGAACTGGGCCTGCCCGGTCAGTTCGACCCGGACCAGGCCGGTCTCGCCGGCGGCGAGGACCACCGGAGCGGTGGCGGGGGACTGCGGGGCGGCGGAGCCGGGCAGGGACTGGGACAGCGCAGCGGCGGTGAAAGCCAGGGCGGCGGCGGTGGCCGCCCACCATCGTCGGGTTAACACGGGGCCTCCTGGCTGAGGGATGGGTTCAGTGGGATTCACATCAGTCCCCGGATCGACCTGTGTCAAGGTGTCCCGGCGCGCCCTCACGCTCCGTGACGGCGGTTGGGTCACCGGTGGCGGCCGACTCGGGGCCGGAGGTCCCCGACGGGGGTGCGGGCGGCCCTTCGCGGATGCCGGTCCGGTGTCCGGTCCTAGGGTGGAACCTCAGAACCGCCTACAGCTACTGCCAGCCACGTGGCCGCCCACTGCCAGAGGGACACCCGGCCACGGTGTGGGTCAACGAGCGCAAGCTCATCGCGGCCGTTACTCAGTTCTTCAACACGTACGTGCTCGGGCCGGACCGCGTCGAGCCGGTGAGCCTGAGTCGGAGTCATCCTTTCGCCTCCATGACCGCTCGAGGGCCGGTGCGATCCCGTCGTAGTCGCGCAGGTTGGATCCGGCGTTCGTTCGTTCGTTCGGCGGCGGGTGGGTCCGCCACCCCTGGTTCACCGAGGCAGAGCCCGGTCACCGCCGCCAGGCAGCATGCGACCGGCACCTACCGCCCCCGTAGACGTAGCGTATACACTTGGGTGTGTGCCCTACCACTGGCTGGCCGCGGCCTTGGCCGCATTGCATGGGGTCGAGCCGCACGAGGTGCTTCAGGCTCTCGGGGCCGTTCGACGGCTCCCGGCTCCTGCTGTCGGCTCTGACCCGAGGGCGCTCGGCATATTCGCACGTACCAATGCTGGGCGACCGCTGGTCGTTACGATCCGGCGCAGCGACGGCTTTGACTGGTGGATTCTCGGGGCTCGCGACATGACCGACGACGAGCTCGCCACGTTTGAGGCATGGGAGGCTATCCAATGAGCGACGAACACGACATCTCATATCGCGACCTTGCCGAGGCTGAGAAACTAGCCGACGCGGTGGCAAGCGGCAACGTCGCGTTCGACCTGACAGCGCCGACACCGGAACTACCGCCCAGGCTCACTGATGAGCCGATGGTGGTCATCTCGGCCCGGGTACCAACCTCAACGTACGTGCGCATTCGAGACGAGGCGGCCGCGCGTGGCATTGCACCCTCGGCTGTTATACGGGAGTGGCTCGAACTCCAGCAGGCTGAGCGCGAGCCCGACCGAATGGTCCGGCTCGCCGACCTGCGGCGAGCAATTGCGCACCTCAAGGATGCAGCGGCGTAGCGA
>DASVMV010000086.1:0-18274 GCA_036384155.1 Micromonosporaceae bacterium | reverse complement strand
CGTGGCCGCCCTGCCGGCGGCCCGGCTCGGCATTGCCGCCGTCGCGATGGGTCACCTGGTGATGGTGGGGGTCATGGCCATGACGCCGGTGCGCATCGGGGAGAGCCACGGTGACGCCGACGTGCTGCGGGTGGTGGGCATCGTGCTCAGCATCCACATCGCCGGGATGTACGCGCTCTCGCCCGTGGTGGGCTGGCTCACCGACCGGGTCGGGCGCCGCGCGGTCATCCTCGGCGGCGTCGCCCTCCTGATCGCCGCCTGCGCGGTCGCGGGCACCGCCGGGCACCACACGCCGCGGCTGTCGCTGGGGCTGGCGCTGCTCGGCCTGGGCTGGTCGGCCACGATGGTCGCCGGGTCGACGCTGCTGTCGGAGTCGGTCCCGGTCGCCGTGCGGCCCGCCGCGCAGGGGCTTTCCGATCTGGTGATGGGATTGGCCGGGGCGGCGGCCGGCGCGCTGAGCGGGCTTGTCGTCGAGCTGGCCGGGTATCCCGTCCTGGCCCTGCTCGCCGCGCTCGCGACCGTACCGTTGATCGCGCTAGCGTTGCGGCCGTTGCCGGCAGGGGCGATGGCGAAGGGGGTCTGACCGGTGCGGCTGACCGACTTCTGGGCCCGCCTGGAGCAGGCGTTCGGTTCGGCGTACGCCGCCAGCATCGCCGCCGACCAGGTGCTGCCCCAGCTAGGTGGCCGGACGATCCAGCAGGCCCTGGCGCAGGGCGAGGAGACCGCCAGCGTCTGGCGGGCGGTGTGTGCCGCCTATCCGGATCGGGTGCCCGCCCGGCTGCGGTGAGTCTGACTCATCGGCGTGTCGGCCCCCGGGTCGTACACGTGTTCGGCTATTGTCCACACGGTGGTGCTCGTCCACAGGCCGCGGCCATCGGGCTGTTTTCTGTCATACCGAGCGCCTAGCGTGTCCGCGTGACTAGAAGCTCGAAGATGCCGGCGAAGGCAGGGGTGGCAAACATGGCGGCAGGTCCTGACCGGGAGAAGGCGCTCGACCTCGCTCTCGCTCAGATCGACAAACAGTTCGGCAAGGGTTCGGTGATGCGGCTGGGCGAGCGGCCGGTCATCCAGACCGCCGTGATTCCGACCGGGTCGATCGCCCTCGACGTGGCGCTCGGCGTCGGTGGCCTGCCCCGCGGCCGGATCGTCGAGATATACGGACCGGAGTCGAGCGGAAAGACGACAGTGGCGCTGCACGCGGTCGCCAACGCGCAGCGGTCCGGCGGCATCGCCGCCTTCATCGACGCCGAGCACGCCCTCGACCCCGACTACGCCAAGGCGCTCGGCGTCGACACCGACGCGCTGCTGGTCTCCCAGCCCGACACCGGCGAGCAGGCGCTCGAGATCGCCGACATGCTGGTGCGCTCCGGCGCACTCGACATCGTGGTGATCGACTCGGTGGCCGCGCTGGTGCCGCGCGCCGAGATCGAGGGCGAGATGGGCGACAGCCACGTCGGCCTCCAGGCCCGGTTGATGAGCCAGGCGCTGCGGAAGATGACCGGCGTGCTCAACAGCACCGGCACCACCGCGATCTTCATCAACCAGCTTCGCGAAAAAATAGGCATAATGTTCGGATCGCCCGAAACGACCACTGGCGGGCGGGCGCTGAAGTTCTACTCCTCGATCCGACTCGATGTGCGACGCATCGAAAGCCTCAAGGACGGCACCGACGTGGTGGGCAACCGCACCCGGGTCAAGGTGGCGAAGAACAAGTGTCTCGCCGAGGGCACGACGATCTTCGACCCGACGACGGGCAGGACCCTTCGGATCGAAGACGTCGTCGATGGTCGAGAGCCGATTTTCGTTGTCGCCGCCGCGAAGGACGGCACTCTTCATCCGCGGCCTGTGGTGTCCTGGTTCGACCAGGGCGAGCAGGACGTCATCGGGGTGCACCTGCGGGGCGGGGCCACCGTGTGGGCCACGCCAGACCACAAGGTGCTCACCGACCGGGGGTGGAAGCCCGCCGGTGAGCTGGCGACGGGGGATCGCGTGGCCCAGCCGCGGCAGTTCTTCGGCTTCGGCGACTACGAGCCTTACCCGGCAGACCACGCGCGCATGCTGGGCTATCTGATCGGCGATGGATATGTCGGGGGCAAGACTCCACTTCAGTTCATCAACGTGCAGGAGTCGTTGAAGAACGACGCTGCCCAGATCGCGAGCACCCTTGGCTGCGCTGCCCATACCCACCCGGACAAGCTGGCGGTCTCCTTCTCACATCGCATCGGTGAGCAAAACGGATTGCTCGAGCTGTGCCGCCGCGCCGGCATCTACGGCAAGCTGGCCTGGGAGAAGACGATTCCCATCGAGTTCTTCGCTCCGGGTCTCTCGCGTGAGGTGGCGGGCAATCTTCTCTTCGGCCTGTTCGAAAGTGACGGCTGGGTGAGCAAGGAACAGACCGGCGCCATCAGAGTTGGCTACAAGACCACGTCCGAGCAGCTGGCTCACCAGCTCCACTGGTTGTTGCTGCGTTACGGCACCACTAGCTCTGTCCGCCGCTACGACCCGAGGGGTCAGCGCCCCAGCATCGTCAAGGGCCGGCCGGTGCAGTCGAAGCGGTTGTGCTACGAGGTCCGCATAGCGGGCAGCGACAACGTCGAGGCGTTCGCCGAGGCGGTCCCGCTCTGGGGTCCACGCGGCACGGCGCTGCGCGAAGCCCTGGAGAACCAGGGCGGGCGCCGGCGCGGTTCCCAGGCCGTCTATCTGTCCCCGGTGATGACCGAACCGGTGCTTGCGCACCTGGCTGGACGGGGCGTTACCCCCGCGCTCGCCGCTGAACTCATCGGACCGACGGCAGGCGATCCGCGCGGCGGTATGAAGCAGGTTCTTGGCCTGCATCAGATCCGGCGCGACCGGCTCGTTCTGCTGGCGGACGCACTTGACGACACGTTTCTTCATGATCTGCTTGCTGAGCAGATCCGCTTCGCAACCGTCAAGGAGATACTGCCGGCACGGCGGGCGCGGACGTTCGACGTCGAGGTCGACGAGCTGCACACCCTTGTCGCCGACGACGTGGTGGTGCACAACTGCGCCGCGCCCTTCAAGCAGGCCGAGTTCGACATCATGTACGGCAAAGGCATCTCCCGTGAGGGCTCACTGATCGACGTCGGCGTCGAGCAGAGCATCATCCGTAAGTCGGGCGCCTGGTACACGTACGACGGCGACCAGTTGGGCCAGGGCAAGGAGAAGGCGCGCGAGTTCCTCAGGGAGAACCCCGACGTGGCCGCCGAGATCGAGAAGAAGATCCTGGAGAAGTTGGGCGTCGGCATGGGCGCCGGCGACGCGGCCGGCGGTCCCGAGCTGCCGCCGGTCGACTTCTGATCCGTCGCGGGGCGGGACAGCACGTGGCAGGACGACGGGGGGCTCGTACGGGACGGGGCTGGGATGCCGCCCCGCCCCGGGCGGGCGCTGCCCGCCCGGCGCCGAAACAACGTGGCCGAACCCAGAGCGGCGAGAGTGAGGCACCGGTCGGCGACCGGGAGCGTTCCGAGCCGGCGGAGCTGGCGCGGGAGATCTGCCTGCGTCAGCTCGCCGTACGGCCGCGCACCCGCGCCGAACTGGCCACCGCGCTCCGCCGGCGGGGAATCTCCGACGAGGTGGCCGCGCAGGTCCTCGACCGCTACGACGAGGTCGGGCTGATCGACGACGCCGCCTTCGCCCGGGCCTGGGTGACCAGCCGCCACCACGGTCGCGGCCTCGCCCGGCGGGCGTTGGCGAACGAGCTGCGCCAGCGGGGCGTGGACGTCGACGTCGCGGGCGAGGCGCTCGGCGCGCTCGACGAGACCACCGAGGCGGCGACCGCGCGGACGCTCGTCGACCGGAAACTGCGCACCATGCGCGGCGAGCCCGAGCAGGTGTTCCGCCGGCTGGTCGGCATGCTGGCCCGGAAGGGCTATCCGCCGGGGGTGTCCATCCGGGCGGTCAAGGACGCGCTCGCCGCACAGAGCGCCGAGGCCGCCGAGTTCGCTGAGCAGGTCGACGCCGACGCGCTGGCCGAGGCCGTAGCCGACCTCGACCCCGAGGACCGGCAGGCGCACGAGGACCGGTAACAGCCGCAGCGGCGGCACCTGGCACCGGCCGGGCGCGGCAAAGCGGCGATGGCGGTAGCGGCGTCGGCCGCTTCGGGAGGATGACCAGCAGGAGGACGCGGCGGTGCTCAAGGTATGCCTCAACGGGGGACGTACGCGCGAGGAGTGCCCGGTCGTCCCGGTAACCCCGGATGCCCTCGCGGCGGACGCCGCCCGGTGTGCGGCCCTCGGCGCCGCCGCCGCACACGTACACCCCAGAGACGGCGCCGGGCAGGAGACGCTCGACCCCATCGCGGTGGCGGCGACCCTTGACGCGCTCCGCGCCGCCGCGCCGGCCATGCCGCTCGGGGTGAGCACCGGGGCCTGGATCGAGCCGCATTCGGCGGCGCGGGCCGCGGCCGTCCGGTCCTGGACCGTTCTCCCCGACTTCGCCTCCGTCAACGCCCACGAGCCGGGCGCCGAAGAGCTGGCGGCGGCGCTTTACGAGCGCGGTGTCGGGGTCGAGGCCGGCCTGTGGACCGTCGAGGCGGTGCGCCGCTACCGGGCATGGCGGGTGCCCGTGATTCGCGTACTGATCGAGTGCATGGCACCGGACCCCCCGACCGCCCTGGCCGATGCCTCCCGGATGTTGGCCGAGCTGCCACCTGCCAACCCGCCGGTTCTGCTGCACGCCGAGGGGCCGGCCACCTGGACGGTGCTGCGCGATGCGGTGCGCCGCGGGCTCGACACCCGGGTAGGGCTGGAAGACACGCTGGTGCTGCCGGACGGTTCGCCGGCCGACGGCAACGCGGCGCTCGTCGCTGCGGCTGTTGCCCTGGGCGCAACGTGACCGTTCCATCGCGGAGCGCTCCGGCGATCGCCGCGGGCCGTCGAGCGCTGCGGTACGCTACATTCCGTCTACCGTCCGGTCATGCATTCTTGACCGAAGCGCCCTCGGAGACCTAGCCTCGCGGTACAGAAGAGAACCCGACCAGTGCAGGTTAATCGCACAACATAGATCGCATAACAGTACGACAACAGTTCGACCGGTTCGACAATGAAATAGCCCGTTATCGGACAGGCCGGTCCGATGGCGGGCGTTACGTACTCACCCGGCCGCCGCGGTGTTCCCAGCGTCGCGGTCGGCGCGCACCCTCGGCCAGCCGCCTTGGTCGGGCGTCTCTACAGCCGCAAGATGCGCTTGCGAGGGGTATCAGCCTCCGGCGCCGGACGGTGAGGGGAAGGGCCATGGCCGATGGGGTCACGGTCCTCGGCGGTTCCGGCCGTCGAGGCGCCGATCCGGGAGTACGAAGCGGGGCATCGGCATGAGCGGCTTCGAATGGATCCTGCTCGTCGCGATCGTTGTCCTGGCCGCCGTCGTCCTCGCCGGTCTGGTCCTGGGCGTGCGGGCCTTGCGAAGGATCGGCACCGCCGGTGGCGCGCCGGAGGCGGACCCGGTCTATGTCGCCGAACGAGACCGCCAAGAGCAGTCGCTGGCTGCCTTGCGGTCGGCGGCTGACGAGGCGGCTTCCACCAAGGATCTGGCCAAGTCGGCGGCCGCGGCGGCCCGTGCCGAGGCGGCCGGCGCGAAGGCGGAAGCCAGTTCCGCTCGTGCCGAGGCCCGCCGGGTCCTTGAGGCAGCGCGGAACGAGGCTGATGCGGTGCTGGAACGCGCGCACCGGCAGGCCGAGGCGGATGCGGAGCAGGCGCGCGCCGCGGCCCGGCGCAGCGGCGAACGGGAGGCCGCACTGCTGGCCTCGACAGCCCGCGAGCAGGCGGCCGAATTCGAGCGGCGCGCCCAGCGGATGGACGAGCGGGAGCGGCTGCATACGGAAGAGGTCGAGCGCCTCGCCGATCGGGAGCGCCAGTTGGCCGCTGCGACGGCGGCGTTGGCGGCGCGGGAGGCCGCCGTCGCCGAGCGGGAAGCCGAGGCGGCCGAGGCGGAGGAGCGGCGCCGGCGGGAATTGGAGCGGGTGGCCGGATTGACCGTTGATGCGGCCCGGGCCGAGCTGATCGAGGCGATCGAGAGTCAGGCGAAACGGGAGGCGGCGCTCCTCGTCCGCGATATCGAGGCCGATGCCCGGGCAACCGCTGAGCAGCGGGCCCGGCACGTCGTGGTGGACGCGATCCAGCGGGTGGCCAGTGAACAGACCGCAGAGAGCGTGGTCAGCGTGCTGCACCTGCCGGGAGACGAGATGACGGGCCGCATCATCGGCCGCGAGGGGCGCAACATCCGGGCGTTCGAGTCGGTCACGGGTGTCAACCTGATCATCGATGACACACCCGAGGCGGTGCTGCTGTCCTGCTTCGATCCGGTACGCCGGGAGATCGGCCGGGTGACGCTGGAGAAGCTGGTGCTGGACGGACGGATCCATCCGCACCGGATCGAAGAGGTCTTCGACATCGCCAAACACGAGGTCGAGCGGCTCTGCCAGCGCGCGGCGGAGGACGCGCTGGTCGAGGTCGGCATCACCGGCGTCCACCCCGAGCTGGTCACCCTGCTCGGCCGGCTGCGCTACCGCACCTCGTACGGGCAGAACGTGCTCAAGCACCTGGTGGAGACCGCGCACATCGCCGGCATAATGGCAGCCGAGCTGGGGCTCGATGTCGCCACCATCAAGCGGTGCGCGTTCCTGCACGACATCGGCAAGGCGCTCACGCACGAGGTGGAGGGCAGCCACGCGATCGTCGGGGCCGACCTGGCCCGCCGGTACGGCGAAAGCGAGGACGTGGTCCACGCCATCGAGGCGCACCACAACGAGGTGCAGCCGCAGACCATCGAGGCGGTCCTGACCCAGGCGTCGGACGCCTGCTCCGGGGGGCGACCGGGTGCGCGGCGGGAGAGCCTTGAGGCGTACGTCAAGCGGCTGGAACGCATCGAGGAGATCGCCGGTACGAAGCCCGGCGTGGAAAAGGTCTTCGCGATGCAGGCCGGACGCGAGATCCGGGTCATGGTGAAGCCGGAGCACGTCGACGACATCGGCGCCGCCGTGCTGGCCCGCGACGTGGCCAAGCAGATCGAGGAGGAGCTGACCTATCCGGGCCAGATCCGGGTGACCGTGGTGCGCGAGTCCCGGGTCAGCGAGATCGCCCGCTGACCGCGATCACAGCGGGCCGGCGTCGCCGTCGCCGAAGTCCCGAATGGGCACCACCCCGGCCGCCGTCCGGCGCGCCCGGCCCATCCGTCGCTGCAGCCACCAGGCCAGCACGGACAGCATTCCGCAGATGCCGATGTAAATGGCGGCGATGATCAGGTACGTCGGCACGTACGGCAGACCGAAGGTGAGCCGCCCGCCGATCTGCTTGCCGACGAACAGCAGCTCGGGATAGGTGATGATGAACCCGAGCGCGGTGTCCTTGAGCAGCACGACGAGCTGGCTGACGATCGCCGGCAGCATGGCCCGCACCGCTTGCGGCAACAGGATCAGCCGCAGGACCTGGTTCTTGCGCAGGCCGATGGCGTACGCCGACTCGGACTGCCCGCGCGGCACGGCGTTGATGCCGGCGCGGAAGATCTCGGCGAGGACCGACCCGTTGTAGAGGGTTAGGCCGATCACCAGCGCCCACATCTTGGGCAGGGGCCAGCCGTACTGCAGCGGCACGTAGTAGCCGAAGAAGATCAAAATGAGCAGCGGGATGGCCCGGAAGAGTTCCACCACGAACGTTGCGGGCGCCCGCAACAACCATTTGTCGCTGAGCCGGGCGCTGGCGAAGAGCGCGCCGAAGAGCAGGGCGAGCACCGTGGCGATGCCGGCGGCCTTGAGGGTGGCCCACAGACCAGCGAGCAGTTCCCGTTGGATTGCTTTGTAGGTGAACTGCTCCCACTTGCGGGCCTCGAACTGGCCGGTCGCCCAGAACCGGTAGGCCACGAACGCGATCACGGCGGCGATCCCGACGATCGCGACTGCGCCGATGATGGCGTTACGTCGGCGGGCCCGCGGTCCGGGCAGGTCGTAGAGGACAGTCGCCTGACTCGTGCCCGCCGCCTTCCGCGCGCGAGCCGGGGGGCTCGCAAGCTCGCTCCTCGCGCTCACCGGTCCCGCCTTTCGTTCGCGACTGCGGGGCTCCGCTTCGCTGCACTCCTCGCGCTCACCGGGCCACCGCCCACTTGCGCTCGAGGAACCGCTGCAGGAACACCAGCGGAATGATCAGGATGAGGAAGCCGATGGTGATCCAGAGCAGGACCGCGAACTGCGGCTCGCCGCGCTCGGACATGTAAAAGGGAATCGCGCCGGCCTCGAGTACCGAGAAACCGGCCGCGATCGTGGTGTTCTTCAGCATCGCGATCAGCACGCTCATCATCGGCGGCACCATCGAGCGGAATGCCTGCGGCAGCACGATCGAGCGGAGGACCTGGTCGAACGTCATGCCCAGGGCCCGGGCGGCTTCGGCCTGGCCGGGCGCCACGGTGTTGACGCCGGACCGGACCACTTCGCAGACGAACGCCGAGGTGTAGACGACCAGTGCGATGCGGGCGGTGGGGAGATAGTCGATGTTGACGTTGAGTTTCGGCACCGCGAAGACGAGGAGGGCGAAGACGAGGGTGAGCGGGGTGTTCCGGACGATGTTGACGTAGGCGGCGCCGAAGGCGCGTAACGCTGGGATGGGGGAGACCCGCATGGCGCCGAGCAGCGTGCCGAGGACGAGGCTGCCGGCGGCGGCGTTCAGGAAGAGGTTGACCGTGGTGCTGAACCCCTTGAAGTACAGGTCCCAGTTGTCCGTCAACACGCGGAAGAACTCGTTCATGCCCTCGCTCTCATTCTTCCGGCAGGTGCCGGGCGGGGAGTTGCTCCCCGCCCGGCACGTGGATCAGGTGATGCGGATGGATCAGTAGCGCTCGAGCGACGGCGGTGTAGCCGTCGAGCCGGACTTGCCGAGCGTGCCGTCGTAGATCTTCTGCCAGGTGCCGTCCTTGAAGGCGGCCTCGATCTGGTCGTTGATAAAGTCGCGCAGCGCCTTGTCGTCCTTGGGCAGGCCGATGCCGTACTTCTCGGTGCTGAACGGCTTGCCGACCACCTTGAGCTCGTCGGAGTTCTGCGCCGCGTAGCCCTTAAGGATGGCGTCATCGGTGGTGACCGCGTCGACCTTCTTGTCGAGCAACTGCGACACGCACTCGGAGTAGGTCTTGAACTCGACGATGTTCTCCGGCTCGGTCAGGCCCTCATCACGGACCCGCTGGATCGGCGTCGACCCGGTGGCCGAGCAGACCTTCTTGCCCTTCAGGGTGTCCTTGCCGGTGATCGACGAGTCGTCCTTGCGGACGAGCAGGTCCTGGCCGGCGACGAAGTACGGCCCGGCGAAGGACACGTCCTTCTTGCGCTTGTCGGTGATCGAATAGGTGCCGACGTAGTAGTCGATCTCGCCACCCTTGATCGCCGTCTCCCGGTTGGCCGAGGCGATCTCCTTGTATTCGATCTTCGCGGGGTCGACGCCGAGCTTGCTGGCGATGTACTGGGCGACCTCGATATCGAAGCCGCACCGCTTGCCCTGCGCGTCCTTGTAGCCGAGGTTCGGCTGGTCGAACTTCACGCCGACGACGACCTTGCCGGCGCTCTTGATCTTCTGGAACGCCGGGCTGCCGGCGACGTTGGCGTCCGTCGCCGGGGTGAACGTCGCGCCCGAGGACTGGCACGTGTCGGACTGAGCGCCGCCGGAAGCGTTGCCGCCACCCGACGTCGGGGTGCCCTCTTTGCCACAGGCCGCTGGGGCGAGGGCGAGGGTCGCAATGGCGGCGAGCGCCGCCATACGCGTGATGCGCATTCCTCTCTCCTTCTTCACGGACCGTGCCGTCCGGGGACGACACGCTCGGCAGTGGGTCGGCTAGTGCGTCAGGATCTTCGATAGGAAGTCCTTGGCCCGCTCGCTGCGGGGGTTGGCGAAGAACTCGGCCGGGGGAGCGTCTTCGACGAGCTGACCGTCTGACATGAAGATCACGCGGTTGGCGGCGTGCCGGGCGAACCCCATCTCGTGCGTGACGACCACCATGGTCATACCCTCGCCGGCCAGCGCCGTCATGACGTCGAGCACCTCGCCGACCATCTCAGGATCGAGTGCGCTGGTCGGCTCGTCGAAGAGCATCGCCTTCGGCTGCATCGCCAGGGCGCGGGCGATCGCCGCCCGTTGCTGTTGCCCGCCAGAGAGCTGGGCCGGGAACTTGTTCGCCTGATTGGCGATGCCGACCCGCTCGAGTAGGGCCATGGCGCGTTGGCGCACCGCGTCGGGCTTCTCCCGCCGTACCTTGGTCGGGCCGAGGGTGACGTTATCCAGGATGGTCTTGTGGGCGAAGAGGTTGAACGACTGGAAGACCATGCCCACCTCGCTACGGAGCCTGGCCAGGGCCTTGCCTTCCGCCGGCAGCGGCTTGCCGTCGAAGCGGATGGTGCCCGAGTCGATCGGCTCCAGTCGGTTGATCGCGCGGCAGAGCGTGGACTTGCCGGAGCCGGACGGGCCGATGACGACCACGACCTCACCGCGGTCGACCGACAGATTGACATCGTCCAGCACGTGCAGCGGGCCGAACCACTTGTTGACCCCGTCGAGCACGATCAGCGGGTCCCCCGTGGTCGTCGTCATCCAGCCTCCCGTCACCCGTGTAGCCGTTGCCCAGAAATCCGGTGCAGCCACTGTAGGCGGGCCGAGATGGCGGAAGGCAACCCGAATGGTCACGGAGCGGTAACACAGCCGGCGCAAACCGCTCACGAGGGCCACCATCTCCTTATGGCTATCCCTCCGGCCGGTGCCCGTTGGAGCTGGTCCATCGACGGCCTGGTCCCGGCAGCCAAGATCCGTTCTGCGCTGTCGGCCGTCCTCGGCCGTCCGGTCGTCGCATTGGGTTCGGCCGATCCAGATCATTTGCCGGCCGGAGCTGTGCTGTGTGACGTGTGGCATCCCGGTGGCGACTTCCCGACCTCGGTCGAGTGCTACGCCATTCCGGGGGACGCCTCGGAGACGGCAGCGGTCGCCGCCGTCGCCCGTCGGATCGGCCGCGATTTCCTGCTTCCGGACGACACCCTCGATCCCAGCCGGTTCCTGCTGGCGGCTCCGGACTGCACGCTGCGCCCGGTGCACGTGGACGTCGCCGACACCGACGAGGGCCAGGTGCTGTCCAACCTGCGGCTGTGCACCGGCCGCGGCGCGCCGACCGCCGCCCGCAGCGGGTGCCGTCAGTCGCGATGGGCGCCGGGTTCGGTGGTGCCGGCCCGGGCCGCCGCCTGATGCCTGCGCTGGTGCTCCGGCCGATAGCCACTCCTCCCGCCCCGGATACTGTGGTCCTGTCATGACTACCGCAGCCGCGAGCAGCCCGCCGCGCACCTACCAGGTGCGCACGTACGGGTGCCAGATGAACGTCCACGACTCCGAGCGGATCTCGGGTCTGCTGGAGCAGGCGGGCTACGTGCCGGCCGCCGGAGCGGACAATCCGGACGTTGTGGTCTTCAACACCTGTGCCGTCCGGGAGAACGCCGACAACCGGCTGTACGGCAACCTCGGCCATCTGCGGCCGGTCAAGGACAAGAACCCCGGTATGCAGATCGCGGTCGGCGGCTGCCTGGCCCAGAAAGATCGGGGCGACATCGTCCGCAAGGCGCCCTGGGTGGACGTCGTCTTCGGCACGCACAACATCGGCTCGCTCCCCGTGCTGCTCGAGCGGGCCCGGCACAACGCCACCGCCGAGGTGGAGATCCTCGAGGCGCTCGAGGTGTTTCCCTCGACGCTGCCCACCCGCCGCGAATCGACGTACGCCGGCTGGGTGTCGATCTCGGTGGGCTGCAACAACACCTGCACGTTCTGCATCGTCCCGGCGCTGCGCGGCAAGGAGAAGGACCGCCGCCCCGGGGACGTCCTGGCCGAGGTCCGGGCGCTGGCCGCCGAGGGCGTGCTGGAGGTGACCCTGCTCGGGCAGAACGTCAACTCCTACGGCGTCGCGTTCGGCGACGCTGGCGAGCCGAACTGGAAGCGCAGTGGCGGCCGGTCGGCTTTTGCCGAGCTGCTGCGCGCCTGCGGCGACATCGACGGGCTGGAACGGGTCCGGTTCACCAGCCCGCACCCGAAGGACTTCACCGACGACGTGATCGCCGCGATGGCGGAGACGCCGAACGTCTGCCACTCCCTGCACATGCCGCTGCAGTCCGGCTCGGACGCCGTCCTGCGCGCGATGCGCCGCTCGTACCGGGCCGAGCGTTACCTGGGCATCATCGAGAAGGTCCGGGCGGCGATGCCGGACGCGGCGATCACGACCGACATCATCGTCGGCTTCCCCGGGGAGACCGAGGCCGACTTCCAGCGCACCCTGGACGTGGTCCGCCAGGCGCGGTTCGCCTCGGCGTTCACGTTCCAGTACTCCAAGCGGCCCGGCACACCGGCGGCCGCGATGGCCGACCAGTTGCCCAAGCAGGTCGTGCAGGAGCGGTACGACCGGCTGATGGCCACGGTCGAGGAGGTGACCTGGACGGAGAACCGGGCACTCGTCGGCGAGACGGTCGAGGTGCTGGTCGCTGTGGGGGAGGGACGCAAGGACGGGCGTACCGGCCGCATGTCCGGCCGGGCGCGCGACGGGCGCCTCGTCCACTTCGACGCCGGCTCGCTCGCCGGGCAGATCCGGCCCGGCGATGTCGTGCACGCCGTGGTGACGTACGCGGCGCCACACCACCTCAACGCCGACGGCGAGCCGCTCGCGCACCGGCGTACCCGGGCCGGCGACGCGTACGAGGCGGGGCAGGTCACCCGTAGGCGCGGGGTCTCGCTCGGCCTGCCGACGGTGGGTGCGCCGCCGGTGGCGAGCACCGCCACGGCCGCCTGCGCCGGCGACTGACCGGCGGTCCGCTCCGCAGCTGCCGATCGCATCCGCACTCGGTCGTCCGGTCCGTCACGATGTCCCGGTTCGACCGTTGGTGCCGACCAGCCACATCCCGGCGGCCATCAACGCGACGGAAACCACTTCGATCACGAGGCGCGGAGCGTCGACGGCCAACGTCTCGTGGAAGGCGGTCACGGCGATGATCGTGCTGGCGACCGGGTCGACCAGGGTGACGGCGGTCAGCGGCGCGGCGAGCCGGCCGCTCTGGAAGGCGTTCTGGTTCAGTTGCAGCCCGGCGATGCCGACGGCGATGAGGGCGTAGAGGTGGAAGTTGGTCAGCACGGCGAGCGGATGGGCGGTGATCACGGTGGCGAGGGGCTTGATCAGGGCCGCGATGAGGGCGTAGAGGATGCCGGTGGCGACTCCGAGCAGGGTGCCGCGGGCGGCCGCCGTCGACCGCCCGGCGAGGACGAGACATGCCGCGACGGCCACACCGGAGCCGAGGCCGACGCCGGCCCACGCGCGTTTGGACGGGTCGGATACGCCGGCGGTCGGCTCGGCGGCGCCGAGGAAGGCCGCCAGACCGATCACGCCGACGCCCACGGCGAACAGATCGCGCGGGTGCGGTCGTGATCGGTTCAACGCGGCCTCGAGTGGAATCGCCAGGAACAAGCCGCTGACCAGCACCGATTGAACGAGTGCGAGGGGACCGAACCGGAGCGCGAGCGCCTGCAGGGCGGTACCGGCGCCGTCGGGGATCCAGCCGAACAGCCACAGGGGACGGTGCAGCAGCCGGAAAAGCAGCCGCGGGTCCAGGGCCACGCGGGGAGTCTCCTGCTTTGCCGCCCGTTGATGGATGGCCGAGCTCAAGGCGAAGCAGGTGGCCGCGGCGAGTCCCAGCACGACCGCCAGACCGTTCACGCGTACGCCCAGCAGCGGTGTTCGCTCAGCGGCCCGACCCGCAACCCGCGCTCGGCGCAGTCGTCGAGCAGGCGCGGCAGCGCCGCAAGGGTGGACCGCCACGTCTCCCTCCGCGTGGCACCGGCGGAGTCGTGCAACAGGACGGTGCCGCCACCAGCGAGGCCGGCCCGGACCGTCTGCAGGACCGACTGCGGTGTGGTCGATCGGGTCCAGTCCCTGCCCCAACAGGTCCACAGGACGGGCAGGAGGTCCAGCCGGCGGGCCGCCACCAGCGAAGACGTGCTGAGGACGCCGTAGGGCGGCCGGAAGAACCGGGGAACCACGCCGGTCGTGTCCGCAATCAAAGCTCGGGCCCGGGCAAGGTCATCGTACGTGGAGGTCGGGCCGCACAGCAGCAGGTTGCGGTGTGCCCACCCGTGTACGGCCACCTCGTGCCCGGCAGCGACCAGGTCGCGTCCGAGGCCGGGGGAGCGGGCGAGCATCGAGCCGAGCAGGAAGAACGTCGCGCGTACGTCCCGGGCGGCGAGGGCATCGACGAACCGCGGCGTCGACGCGGGGTCGGGGCCGTCGTCGAAGGTCAGCGCCACCCGATCGGGTTGGCCGAATCCGGCAAGCCCCGGAAAGAGTCGCAGACGGAGCCGGGGCAGCGCGGTCAGCGCGGGCGCCCCGTGCGCTACTGTCGCGGCGCTGACCGTAGCCACGAGCGTGGCGATGGCGCACTGGGTGGTGCGATGACATCGGCGGGCCGGCATCGCGTCGGTCATTCTGCCCCGGCGGTCGATCGCGGCTCCATGCTCTTGGCGATGTCGGCGACCACCGCCGCCGGGTCTGATTCGAAGAGGGCCAGTCCCGCGTCGCGCTGCCGCTGCCCCCGTTCGCCGTCGATGACCTCGGCCAGCGTGGCTCGCAGCGCCTCGCGCCGGCGTACCCAACTCGCCACCTCTGCCGCCGCCATCGTGACGGCATTCAGCCTGCCGTGCCCCGGGATCGGGCGGTACGTGACCACGGGCAGGCCGCAGGCCATGCCCTCCAGCGCGGTGAGCCCGCCCGCGTTCTCCACGAGTACGTCGACCGCGTGCATGAGCGTCGGCATGTCGTGCACCCAGCCGAGAACATGCCCGGCGCAACGCCGCTGGAGCCGCCGATACAGCGGCTCGTTCTCGGCGCAGACCACCACCGGAACGGCTACGCCCGTAGCGGCGACGTCGGCCGCGGCCGCCGCCAGGTCACCGACCGCCCAGGAGCCGGCCACGAGCAGGGCAAGTCGCCCTTCGGGAGGCAGGCCCAACTGCTCGCGCGCCCGGCGCCGCGCCGACGGCGAGCCCGGTTCGAACCCCGCCGACACCAGCCGTCCGGCGACGCGGACGTCCGCCCCGCCGAGGGCGGACGCCTGGGCCCGGGTCACCTCATGGACCGCGCAGTGTGCATCGATGCCGGGGGCGATCCAGATCGGGTGGACCCCGAAATCCGTGAGGTAGGTGATCGCGGGTACGGCCAGTTGGCCGTTGCGGCGAAGCGGTCCGAGGATCTGACTGGCGAGCGGATACGCCGACACGACCGCCCGCGTGTCGGACGGCAGCAGCCGGAGCAGCCGCGAGCGCATCGGGCGAAGCAGCAGGCGCGTAATGGGTGCGGCACCGCGAAATGATTGGGCGATCGCGAACAGTACGTCGTAGATCCACGGCGCCGAACCCAGCATCCTGCGGTAGTCCTCGGAGAGCGCCCTCCGCAACCGCTCCCCGAGAATGTCGAGCACGTCCAGGCAGTCCACCAGGAAGCCCCGCTCCCGAAGGCGGCGCGCCAACTCCTGCGTGACGCCGTCGTGCCCCGCGCCGACGCTGGCCGAGAACACCACGATGCGGGCCTGGGGCTCGTCGGCTATGGCACCCGGCCGGGTATGTCGTTCGGAGCTTTGCGATCGCCGGCTCGGCGCGGACGCCGCGAGCGCCCGCGGATCCCGCCCGTCGCGCGCCATCTCCGGCGGCCCGTGTTGTGGTCGCCGGCGGAGCGTGCGACCGATCCTCACGGCGAATTTGATGACTTCCGGTGGGTCCCTCGGGCGGAGCGTGCGGGTCTGACCACAAAAATCACCGCCGGTCATCCGGCGGATCGTGTCGAGTACCTTCCCGACCCATCGGCCGACGCCGCTTCCGACACATCTACCCCCACCAGTGACCGACCATGACATGGCCGGCCGTTACCCCCCTTTGCCCGACTTAACCCCTATAGCCGGAATGTGTAAGTCGCCCGGGCTCGGCTCTCGGTCAGCCGGCCTGCTCGGCCAGCTTCAGGAACTGCCGCTTGGCAGCGAGGGCCTGCTCCGCCTCCCGAACCCTCCGGGCATCGCCGGCGGAGCGCGCCCGCGCGAGCCGCTGCTCCGCCTCGGCCACCTGCTCGCGCATCTGGGCGAGCAGCGGGTTGGCCGAAGGCTCGGTGCGTCGCCAGGCGGAATCCATTGCCTGGCGCACCTTCTCCTCCACCGCCCGCAGCCGACGGTCGAGTCCGCCCGCGGCCTCGCGGGACACCCGGCCGGTCTCGTGCCAGTGTCCCTGGATCTCCCGCAGCCTGGCCTGGGCCGCCCGCGGGTCCGCGTCAACGTCCAACGACTCGGCCTCGGCGACCAGTGTCTGCCTGCGCTCCACGTTGGCCCGCTGCTCGGCGTCGCGCGCGGAGAAGACCTCGCTGCGCCGGGAGAAGAACCCGTCCTGGGCGGCGCGGAACCGTTCCCAGAGCCGCTGTTCCGCCTCTTTCGAGGCACGCGGGGCGGCCTTCCACTGCGCCATCAGGTCTTTGAGCTTGGCAGCCGTGGCGGCCCAGTCGGTCGAGTCGACCACCGCCTCGGCCTCGGCCACCAACTGCTCCTTGACGGTCTGAGCCTGCTTGCGCTGAGCGTCCAGGGACGCGAAGTGGGCGCCCCGCCGGCGGGTGAAGCCGTCCCGCGCCGCGGCGAACCGCTTCCACAGCTCACCGTCGGTCTTCTTGTCGACTCCGCGGATGGTCTTCCACTCGTCGAGGATCTCCTTGAACCGGTCGCCGGCCGTCTTCCAGCCCGTCGACTCGGCCGCCAGCTTCTCGGCCTCCTCGACCAGCTCCGTTTTGCGGGCGAGCGCGTCGGCCCGCGCCGCCTCGCGCGCCGCCCGGGCCGCCCCGGCCTTTTCCTCCGCCACCCCGGCGAGCTTGTCCAGCCGCGCGGCGAGTCCATCGATGTCGCCGACGACATGCGCGTCGGCGAGGGAGGCGCGCAGCCGGCGGATCGTGGCGAGCGAGTGCGGCGCATCGGCGGCTCCGGAATTCAGCCGCGCCTCGGTGAGGTCGACCTCGGTGACCAGGTCGGCGAACCGGCGCGCGAAGTGGGCCAGCCCCTCCTCCGGCGTTCCGGCCTGCCACGAACCGACGACCCGTTCCCCGCCGGCCGTCTTGACGTACACGGTGCCGTCCGCGTCCACCCGTCCGAAGGCCGTCCAGTCGCTCATGTGCCCATCCTCGTTCATCCGCCGGCCACCGGGTTGGTCGCCCGCCGGCCGCCGCCACAGCGCAGTTATGCCGCATGTCCTCCGGGCATTCTCACAGGTCCGCCCCCGGCCCCGTCGAGCGCCCATCGCCGACCGTGACCATACGGTGTCCTACCCCCCGGACCCGAGGTGCCGACCGCTGCTTGGTCGCACCGCTTCCGTACGGTGTACGGTAGTGCGTACGAGAGACGCACCGCGACAAGCAGAGGAGCCCCGCACCATGACCACCTCCCGATCGCAGACCATGCCGCCCGCCGACCCCGGCTTCGCTCCGGATCCCGAGGATCTCGTGGCCATCGACGACTGGTTCCGCCGGTACGACGCCTACGCGGCCGCCGGTGACGTGGCGGGTACGGCGAGCATGGCGCTGTTTCCGCTCAATACGGTCACCGACGACGCCGCCGGCGAGGGGTCGGCGCGGCTTCTGAGCCGGGAGGAGTACCTGCAGACGATGGGCGGGGTGCTGGACGGTGGGGACCTGACGATGGAGTCCCGGCGCACGCCGTACTTCCTCACCCGCAGCCTCGCGGTGGTCTTCACCGAGGCCGAGTTCACCATCGACGGCAACCGGCAGCGGGTCCGCTACGCCGACCTGCTCGTCAAGGTGGGGGGCGAGTGGCGGTTCCAGACCATGGTGCAGGGCGGCTGGGGCGACTACGCCGGAAATTAGTCACCGTTACGGTTGCCTGGTGCCGCTCGTCGCCGCCGCAATCTGTCCGCACCCACCGCTGATCGTGCCGGAGATCGCTGGCGCGGCCGCGGTGGAGCTGGACGAGCTGCGCGCGGCCTGCGACACGGCCGTCGCCCGCCTGTACGCCTCCGGCGCACACAGCATCCTCGTGCTCGGCGCCGATTCTCGGGGGGCCGATTACGACTTTCCCTTCCGCGGATCGTTTGCGCCCTGGGGAGTGCCGCTGACCGTGGAGCTCGGTCAGTCCCGGGACGGGTCCATCCGCACCAACCGGCTCCCGCTCAGCCTGCTCGTCGGCGCCTGGCTGCTCACCCGCGCGGACGGCCCCGGGCGGGCGATGGGCTATCGGATG